>JBKJLU010000198.1:0-5261 GCA_046596815.1 Acidimicrobiales bacterium
GCACCGTCGCCAGGGGCGGCGCATCCGCCCGGAGTCGCCGCAGCAGTTCGTCGAGACGATCCGTCGGACCCTCGACGTCGAGCACCAACGCGCCGACGTCGTTGGTAGCGGTGCCGACGAGGCCGAGTGCTCGGGCCTGGCGGAAGGCCCAGGGCCGGAAGCCGACGCCCTGCACGACCCCCGTCACCCGGATGAGGCGACGCTCCACCACCGCTAACAGATGCGGGGCAGGGGGTCGCCGACGAGCATGTCGACGATGCGCGATCCGCCGAAGGCGGTGTCGAGAACCACCAACGTCGACGAGTCCTCGACGACCTCGCCGATGATGGCGGCGTCGGCGCCGAGCGGATGGGACCGCAACGCCGCCAGCGCGGCGTCGACATCGGCCGCGGGAACGACGGCCACCAACTTGCCCTCGTTGGCCACGTAGAGCGGGTCGATGCCGAGGATCTCGCACGCGCCTTTCACCGGGTTGCGAACCGGGAGGGCGGCTTCGTCGAGCACGACCCCGACGCCGGCGGCTTTGGCCAGTTCGTTGCAGACCGTCGCCACCCCGCCGCGCGTCGCGTCCCGGAGCCAGCGGGTCGCCGGCACCGCCGCCAACAGGTTTCTCACCAGATCGTGCAGTGGCGCGGTGTCGGAGCTGACTTCGGCTTCCAGCGCTAGTTCACCGCGGGCCAGCAACACCGCTACCCCGTGGTCGCCGATGGTTCCGCTCACGAGGACACGGTCACCAGCTCGTACCTCCTGCGCGCCGAGGGCCACGCCATCGGGTACGACGCCGACGCCGGCGGTGGTGATGAACAGCCCGTCGGCTGCACCCCGGTCGACGACTTTTGTGTCGCCGGCGACGATTTCGATCTTGGCTGCTGCCGCCGCCCTGGCCATGTCGGCGACGATCAGTCGCAGCTCGTCCACGGCGAAGCCCTCGGCGATGATGAACGAAGCCGTGAGCCAGCGGGGCACGGCTCCGGCCATGGCCAGATCGTTGACCGTGCCGTTGACGGCGAGATCGCCGATGGAGCCGCCGGGGAAGCGCAACGGCCGCACCACGTAGCCGTCGGTCGTCAGGGCAAGACGGCCGGCCCCGATGTCGAGGACGGCGGCGTCGGTGAGCTTCGCCAGGGTCGGATTGGCGAAGGCCTCGAGGAAGACGGCGTCGGTGAGTGCGGCCGACGCCTTGCCACCGGCCCCGTGGGCGGTGGTGATGACCGTGTCGGTGAACCTGGGCCGGCGCTTGCGGTAGGCGTCGATGCGGTCGAGGACGGCCGCCTCGCGATCGGCTTCCGACGTCATGCGCTGGCGACAGGAATGCGGCGCGCTCCGGTGTTTCGTCCGTACGTGTAATACGCGGCGCAGGCGCCTTCCGACGAGACCATGCACGTGCCGATAGGTGTTTCCGGGGTACAGGCGGTGCCGAAGACCTTGCACTCCCAGGGCTTGATGGCGCCCTTGAGGACCTCACCGCACTGGCAAGCCTTGGGGTCGGCCACCCGCACGCCGGGCACCGAGAACAGGAGCTCCGCGTCCCACGCCGCGAACTCGCTCCGCAGCTTCAGGGCGCTCTGGGAGATGAACCCGAGGCCCCGCCATTCGAAGTGGGGACGGAGCTCGAACACCTCCGCCAGAACGGCCAGGGCGCGGGGGTTGCCCTCGTCGCTGACACAACGGGTGTACTGGTTCTCCACCTCGCAGCGGCCCTCGTTGAGTTGGCGCAGCAGCATGGCCACGGCCTGCAGGATGTCGAGGGGTTCGAAGCCAGCCGTGACGAGAGGTTTGCCGTAGACCTCGGGCACGAAGCGGTAGGGACGGTTGCCCACGACGGTGCTCACGTGTCCAGGACCGATGAAGCCGTCGAGGTGCAGGCCCGGCGATTCGAGGATCGCCTTGAGCGGCGGAACGATGGTCACGTGGTTGGAGAAGACGCTGAAGTTGGTGATGCCTTTGTCTCGTGCCCGCAGCAACGTGAGTGCCGTCGACGGAGCGGTCGTCTCGAAACCCACGGCGAAGAAGACGACACGGCGATCGGGGAGGGTCTCCGCCAGACGCAACGCATCGAGAGGTGAATAGACCATGCGTACGTCGGCGCCGCGAGCCTTGGCTTCGAGCAGCGTGCCGTTGCTGCCGGGGACCCGGATCATGTCGCCGAAGCACGTGAAGGTGACGCCCGGCTCCTGGGCCAGCGCAATGGCGTCGTCGACACGTCCCATGGGGATCACGCACACCGGGCAACCGGGCCCGTGGACGAGCTCGACGTTCTCTGGCAACAACCGCTCGATGCCATGGCGGTAGATGGTGTGGGTGTGGCCCCCGCAGACCTCCATGAACGAGCGCTTCACCGGCCCGGCAGTCGACTCGATCTCGGCCAGCACGGCGCGAGCGGCGGCCGGATCGCGGTACTCGTCGACGTACTTCATGCGGCCAAGGCCTTGGCGACGGCGTGGCACAGGGCGGCGCTCAGCGCGCACTGCGCCTCTTGCACCCGGTGGACGCTCTGCGAGGGAACCACCATCACGTGCTCGAGTCCGAGCCGGCCCATGGAACCGCCGTCGTACCCGGCGAAACCGATGGTGAGCAGGCCCCGCCGGTGCGCCTCTTGCAGGACGGCCACCACGTTCTCCGAATCGCCGCTCGTCGAGAAGCCGATGACCGTGTCGTCGGGCCCGGCGAGGGCCGCGAGCTGGCGGGTGAAGACGTTGCCGATGCCGACGTCGTTGGCGAGGGCCGAGAACACCGCGGGGTCGGCGGCCAGGCACAGGGCAGGCACGGGCAGCTCCGCCGCCAAGTCCATGGCGTCGGTGGCGCTGCCGCCATTGCCGACGGTGAAGATGCGCCCGCCGGCGTCGGCCCGGCGGGCCAATTCGGCGCCGAGAATTGCCAGGCGAGAGGACTCCCGCGCGAGGACGCTCGACGAGAGGGCCTCGCTCTCGCGCCACTTCGCCGCCGCTGACCGGGCCAGATCTTCGAGCAAGGCGGACACGTCGGCCGGCTCGGCCGCGTCGTCGAGAAAGGGATAGAGGAAGTCGCTCGACGTTTTCAACGATGCACACCCGATCGGAGTCGTTCAATGGCCACGCCGGCGTGGACGACCACGAGATCATGCACGCGCACGTCTCCGATGAGTCCCAGGTCGACGGTCTCCAACTCCCCGTCGATGATGACCGAGGCATCGGTCCCGCTCATTGCGCGGATCTCACCGAGACGGCCCTCGTCGGCGCAGGTGATACACGCAGCGGCCTCCGGTGCCGGAGCCGCCAGCACGTGAGGGTGCTCGAAGCAGACGTGGGTCAGCTCCCACAGGAGGTGGTAGCCGCGCACCACGGCCTCGGCACCGTCGCCTGGCACCAGGTTGACGTGGTCGGCGGCGCCGGGCGGGGGACGCTCGCCCGCACCGAGCCAGAGCGTGAGCACACCCCAGGCGGGCGCACGGCGCAACAACTCGGTCGTGGCCTCGCCGTTGCCGTCGCCGATGACCAGTACCACGTCACCGCGACGAGCGGCGGCCCGCACGAGGGTGACCGGGTCGCCGTCGGTCAGGGCGACAGCCGGCAGCGCCGTCTTGCCGACGATGACGGGATGCACGAATTCGACGGCCACGTGACGGGCGTGGGCCGGTCGACCGGGTGCCACGCACCACAACGTGGCGCCGGAAGCGAATCGCCGCGCCAGGGTCAACGCCGTCGCCGCGAGGTCTGCCGCCGTCGCGTCCGTGGGCGCGCTCACCTCTGGCGGGGCCAAGGTCACGAGGGTTGCGTCTCGCTGAACTGCTCGATCTCGTCGTCGTAGAGCGAACCCAGCTCCTTGATGAAGTCGAGGGTGCGTTGGGCTTCTTCCTCGTCGATCTTGGCCATGGCGAACCCGACGTGGATGAGCACCCACTCCCCGACGGCAATGCCGCCTTCGTCACCGGCTACGAGGGCCACGTTCACCTCGCGTCGGACGCCGTCGACCTCCACGACGGCCCGATGCTGGGCAGGGTCGAGGAGGTCGATGATCTGGCCGGGGATGCCGAGGCACATGTCAGGTTCTTTCGAGGGTGGGGGCGGTGAAGACGGCGCGGAGTACCTCGCCGATGGCGGCGATCGCCGGATCATCGGGATGGGCGTCGAGGAACGGCCGGGCGGCTACGTCGGCGGTCACTGCGGATTCGGACCACGGGATCTCGCCGATGACCGAGAGGTCATGGCGATCGCAGAAGGCCCGCACGGCCTCGGCGTCTTCGGGCGACCGGACCTTGCTCATCACCACGGCGACGCGCGGGATGGGCAGTTCCGCGGCGAGATCGGCCAAGCGGCGGACGGCCTCCAGTGAGCGGTAGTAGGGCTCGGTCACAAGCAACAGGACGTCGACGTGGCGGGCCGTGCCTCGGCTGAGGTGCTCGGGCGACGCTTCCATGTCGACGATCACGTCGACGTCGACGGGGCCGACGTCGGCCAGCAGGGCGCTGACGGTGGCGTGGGCCGAGCACAGGCACCCTTCATCGGCGTGGGCCGGCGAACCCATGGCCACGACCCGCACGCCATCAGGCCCGGGAATGCCGTAGGTGTTGACGACGTCGTCCACCGAGGTCGTGAGCGACGTTCCGCCGAAGCGTCGCGCCACGACGCTGCGTGGCATGCCCCCGGGAGCACCGGACGCTCCCAGTGCCAGTGCGAGGTTCGGGTTGCTGTCGGCGTCGATGGCCACGACGGTGCGCCCTTGGCGCGCCGCCAGCCGGGCGAGCGTCGCCGAGATGGTGGTCTTCCCCACGCCACCCTTCCCAGCCAGAGCGATGCGCATTAGCGAGACGACGATCCCTGGGTGACGGCGACTTGTGCGTCGGCCGCGTCGGCCAACACCTGCAACTGCGAGACCGTGGTGCGCAGCGATGAGGCCGCTTCGACCAGCGCGGCGATGCCCGCGTCGGTGAGCACGTAGGTGCGGCGCGCCGGTCCGGAGTCGGATGGTTCCCACCACGAGCGAACGTCGCCGTCGTGCTCCATCGCCCGCAACATGCGGTAGAGGCCACCGGGATCGGGCACCGAGATACCGAGGCCGCGTGCCTGTTCGAGAAGGTCGTAGCCGTGCGCTTGACCGCGGGCGAGAAGTACCAGCAGCCCGGAACGGAGGTAGGCGCGGGGCAGGCCGTTGCTCATGGGCGCCCTATCCCGTCCTCGTCGTCGTGGTCGTGCAGGAGCCGTGAGGCGACACAGGCGTCGGCTTCCTCGGGTGAGGCGTGGCACCAGCAGTCGGCGCTGCACTCGCCGTGGGTCGGCTTCAAC
>JBKJLU010000199.1:0-5841 GCA_046596815.1 Acidimicrobiales bacterium
TCGACGTCTCCAACCCGATGGCTCCGACTCCTCTCGGCGTCTACCAGTTCAACTCCCACGGCATCAACCTCAGCGACGACGGCAATCGCCTCTACATGGCCTCCAACGGCGCCGCCGAGGTTGATGCCGTGGGAGTTGAACTGGTAGACGCCGAGAGGAGTCGGAGCCATCGGGTTGGAGACGTCGACGGCGGTGACGGTAGTGCTCGACAGGCCGGCGACATAGAACGTCTTGCCGTCAGGGGCGAATCCGCTCTCGTGGCCGAGCACCCCGACCGGGGCGCTGGCCTTCAACACCGGGTTGCGACAGTCGACGGTGAGGTCGTAGATGTCGACGATGCCGGGAAGGTAAACGGGATTGGCCGTCACCGCCGCCAGCAATCCTCGCGCCTGGTTCAAGGACAGAGACTCGTGGGGCGACTGCATGGCCGGCGTGGAGAGGGTGGCCGTCTGCACGGGCTTTGCCGGGTTGGTCATGTCGAGCACGGCCACGCCGGTGAGGTCGCCGCCCGAAAGGTTGGTGACGTTCAGCGGGAACAGCAGCGTGGTGTCGTAGTACGCGCACTCCCGCCCGCTCTTGTCGACATACCGCTCGACCTTGTAGCCACCGGTCCTGCCTTCCCGGGACAACGCCACGGTATTGCAGGTGTAGCCCTGCGAGGCGCGACCGCTGTCGACTTCGGCCTTCGGAACCCGGCCTTGGGTGCCCGTCTCGGGGTTCGACCCCGGCCCGCACTCGGCCTTGGGCGTCGGGAGAATGTCGGGCCCCGCAGGGTCGGGCGCCGTCTGCGACATCGCCGGAAGGGCTCCGGCCAGTCCCAGAACGGCGGCCGCGGTGACCGAGGCCAATGCGATGCCGACGATGCGGCGGGTCGGGTACTTCACGTCGATTCCCCTTCGAGGACCGCTCAACCCGCCGTTTCGAGAAGCTAGTGGCTCTGGAGGATGGCGTCATCTCGGAGGTCGGCGAACAACCCGGGAGCGCTGTCGCCGACGAAGACCACGTCGGCCTTTCCCACCTTGCCGATGCGCGCCGGCATCGTCACGTTGCGGACGCTGGCGGGATCGATGGCCAGGCCCAGGTTCACGAGGGAGTACAGGTCTCGCACGCCGACGCCCTCGACGTGGGTGAAACGGGAGACGAGCCCCAGCAGCTTGAGCACGTCGTAGGGCGATTTCGTCACCTCTCGGGCCCGCTCGAGGCCGGCGATGAGCAGCGTGCCCTGGTTGGTCGTGCGGGCGATGTCGCCGTCGGGGATGTGGCGGTTGCGGGCGAACGAGAGCGCGCCGGGGCCGAGCATGTGCACCCGACCGGGCTGGAAGTCGGCGCCGGAATTCTGATCGAACACGCGCGACGGGATCTCGACGTGCAGACCGCCCATCTCGTTGACCAAGGCCTGGAAGCCGTCGAAGTTGGTCTCGACCACGAACGAGAACGGGATGCCGGTGAAAGCGCCGACCGCCTCGACCTGTTTCGAGAACCCACCCTGCTTGTAGGCGTCGTTGATCTTGTTGTTGCCGAAGCCGGGGATGTCGACGTAGGTGTCGCGTGGAATGTTGAGAATGGTCGCCGTTGCCGCGGCCGGGTTGACCCCGATGATGTGGAGGGCGTCACCGCGGATGCCGTCGAGGCCGGCGCGGCCGTCGTTCCCGATGAGCAGTACGAAGAACGGTTCGGTGCGCGAGGGAGACGTGAAGGCGGCGTCGTCGACCTTGTGGATCGTGAACGCCGGCGGCGTCTGGGCCTGCGAGGGCGCCGGCCACACCAGCAGCACGGCGACGGCGATGACGGCGAGCGTGATGTCGATGACGCCGAGCGCCCAGAGGTGGGAGTGCCGGTAGCGGCCGACGGTGGTCATACGCGTGAGTCCCGAGCGGTGTGCATCTGGAACGAGTCGATCCGCCACGCCTCGTTCTCGAAGACCAACACGAGGTCGCCCTGGTGGACGATGTCGACGTCACTGCTCGCGCCGGTCGCCCGCAGCTTCAGGTCGAGTCTCCCGACGACGACGCCCACGATGCCGTCGGCGCCGGCCACGGCGGAGATGAGCACATTGGCGATCTCGGGCGTGATGGCCTTGGTCGCCGGCGGCAGGCCCTCGTCGACGAGGCTGGCCCGCACCGCCGGGTCGGCCAGCCGTTCGAGCGCTGCGGGCGTGAAGTAGGGCGCGAGGTCGGCGGCGGGAGCGCCGCTGTGCAGGGGACCGACGACGGCGGCGGCCAGCCAGCCATCGAGGGTCTGCTTCACGGCGGCGACGGTGGCCTCGTCCGGCGCGGCCGTGCCATTGGCTTCGACACTCGACACGGTGAGGGCCAGGGTCGGGAGAGCAAGGGTCGCAGGAGGAGCGGCGGCGCCGGCGGCCGTGCTCGTGGTTCTGTCGGTGTCGCGGGCGGCCTCGTCGCCACCGTCCTTCGTGCAGGCCGGCGCCACCGCAGCCAAGGCGACGACGAAGAGGGGGAGGAGGCGGCGACGGAAGGGGCGCAGGTCGAGGCCGCTCGACAATCCGAGGGGAACGGGGGAAACCATGAGCGCTCAACCGTAGGCTGGCGGCGTGTCGACGCCCAACGGACGTGCCGCGCCGATCGACGACCTCGTATCGTTGCCCGTTGCCGGTCGCCGCTACGTCACGACCCGCACGGTCCGCCTCGGCGACGCCGGACTCGATGGTTCGCTGCGCCTCGATGCACTGGCCCGTTTCCTGCAGGACGTCGCCGCCGATGACGCCGCCGAGGTCGGACTGCGCGCCGCCACCTGGGTCGTCCGCCGGACGGCGATCGTGGTCGCCGGGCGTCCGACGTTCGGCGAGCGCATCGAACTGACGACGTTCTGCGGCGGCCTCGGTCGACGTTGGGCCGAACGCCGCACGACGGTCATCGGACCAACGAGTCGCATCGAGGCGTCGTCGCTGTGGGTCTACCTCGACGAGGCGACGGGCCAGCCGGCGCCGCTCCCTGCGATCTTCCTCGAGGCCTTCGCCGAAGCATCGGGCGGCCGCACCGCATCGAGTCGCCTCACGCTGCCTGGGCCTCCCGCTGATGGTTCCTGCACCGGGGAGCCGTGGCCGGTGCGTTCGACCGACTTCGACGTGCTCGGCCACGTCAACAATGCGGTCTACTGGGCCATCGTCGAGGACGAACCCTTGCTGCATGGCCGACTCGATCTCGAATACCGCCTCCCCATCGAACCGGGTGCGGACGTTGCGTTCTTGCGAGATGCGGAGGCCGGCATGCGATGGCTGGTCAGCTCCGCCGGCGTCCACGCCGCCGCCCGCATGGTCCCGGAGGGTTAGGAGACCGCGCTCCGCACGAACTCCCAGATGGCGGCGTTCGCCAGTCCGGAGACGCCGACGGGGAAGGCGTTGAACCCGTGGACGGCCTCGGGATAGATGCGCAGCGTGGCGTCGTTGGCCGCAGCTCTCCAGCGCGACGACATGAACAGGCTGTCGTCGAGCAGCGGGTCGAGGGCGCCGACGCTGAAGAGCGCGGGCGGCAGTCCGGTGAGATCGGCGTAGAGCGGGGAGATGTCGGGATCCCTGCGCTCGTCCGTCGAGAGTCCGGGCAGGAAGCAGTCGTAGAACCACGCCATGATCGGCGTCGACAGCACGAGGTTGCGGTCGCCCCAGCGTCGCTGGCTCGGCGTCATCGAAAGATCGAAGGCGCCGTAGACGAGGTTGGCGGCGACGAACGGATCGGTGATGCCATGGCGATCTCGGAGACGCAACAGCGTCACCGCCGCAAGGTGTCCGCCGGCGGATTCGCCGCCGATGACGATCCGGTCGGAACCGAACTCCTCGCCAGCCGACTTCACCAGCCAGAGGGCCGCGGCTTCGCAGTCGTCGGCGCCGGCCGGATAGGGATGCTCGGGAGCCAGGCGGTAGTCCACCGACACGACGGCGACGCCGGCCTCGTTGGCCAAGCGCCAGAGCCCGACATCCTGTTGGGTCGACGAACCGAGCACCCACCCGCCGCCGTGGAGGTGGAGGTACACGCCTCGCACCTCGCCCGGCGGGACGAACGTTCGCAGCGGGATGTCGTTCCCAGCCGGCCCGGGGATCGAGCGGTTCACGCCCTCGGCGACGACCTCGGGCGCGGGGAAGGTGCCGCGTCCCTCGGCCCGTGCCTGGCGGGTCTCCGCCGGATCAACCGTGTGCACCGAGGGAACGCTCGCCAGCAGCTGCTCGAGCATCTCGTTGAACGCCCTGGCCTCGTCCCGTTGCTCGTCGGTGAGGGTTACGGTTTCGTCGCTCTTGGCCACGCCGCATCGTACAGTCGGACGATGATTCCCAGCCCTCCCGAAATCGTCGATCCTCCCGAAATCAGAGGCGTTCGCCACCGCACGGTCGAGACGAACGGCATCTCCATGCACGTCGCGGAGGCAGGCGAGCCGGGCGGCATCCCGGTGATCCTGTGCCACGGCTTCCCCGAGCTGTGGTACTCGTGGCGCCATCAGCTCCCGGCGCTGGCGGCCGCTGGCTACCACGTGCTCGCGCCCGATCAGCGGGGGTACGGCCGCACGACGAAGACCGACGACATCGCCGACTACGACGTGTTCCACCTCACCGACGACCTCCTCGGCCTTCTCGACGACCTCGGTCAGGAGCAGGCGGTGTTCGTCGGCCACGACATGGGGGCACTCGTCGTGTGGGGCATGGCCCAACTCCATCCCGAGCGGGTGGCCGGCGTCGTGGGAATGAGCGTCCCGTTCTCTCCTCGCGGCTCCCAGAGCCTGATCCAACTGCTCGAGGCCGTCATGGGTGACAACTTCTTCTACATCCTCCATTTCCAAGAGCCGGGCAAGGCCGATGCCGACCTCGGGAAGGATCCCCGAGAGGTCATGCGCCGCTTCCTTGCTCGCGGCAGTCTCAGCGCGTCGGGTGAAGGCGGATTCGCGCAGGGCGGGCTTCCCGCGGCAACCACGACGTTCTGGGATTGGATGCCGCCTGTCGAGCAACTCCCCGAGTGGCTTGACGAGAAAGCCCTCGACGTGTTCGCCACCGAGTTCGAGCGCACCGGCTTCACCGGCGGCATCAACTGGTATCGCAACTTCCACCGGAACTGGGAGCTCACCGAGCACCTGGCCGACGTGAAGATCGAGATGCCGTCCCTGTTCATCGCCGGCGAGCGCGATCCGGTCTTGCAGATGGCCAATCCCGCGAACATGGACGGATGGCTCACCGACCTTCGGGCCAAGGTGCTGGTACCCGGGGCGGGTCACTGGGTGCAGCAGGAGGATCCCGAGCCGGTCAACGCCGCATTGCTCGACTTCCTCGCATCAATTAGCTGAGGAGCGGCTTCGAGCCCGTTTCCGTGCGATAGTCGCGCGCCTCCGACGTGAGGTTCACCACGAGTGCGGTGACCGGGACGGCCAGCACCGCGCCGGGCAACCCCCCCAATGCCGCGCCGGTCGCGACTCCGAGAAGCACGACCACCGGGTGCAGGTTGAGGGCCTTGCCGAAGACAACGGGTGCGAGGAAGTCATTGTCGAGTTGCTGCACGACGAGGGCCACGATGCCCACGATCAGCGCAGGGCCGACGCCGGCGGTCACCAGGGTGATGGCCGTCGCCAGGAGCCCCGCCGCCACGGCGCCGACGAAGGGGACGAAGGCTCCGAAGAAGGTGATGGCCATCACCGCGGGGATGAGTGAGGCCCCGGTGATCGCCATGGTCACGCCGATGATCGTCGACTCGACGACGCCCAGGGTCGCGGAGCCACGCAGATACCCACCGAGGGTGCGCCATCCCCTCGCTCCCATGCGTTGGAAGAGCTCGCGACGGCCGCCGGGGATCTGGCCGAGAACAAAGGCCTGGAAGCGTGGGCCGTCCTTGACCATGAAGAAGGCGA
>JBKJLU010000294.1:0-3431 GCA_046596815.1 Acidimicrobiales bacterium
GCCATCGGGTACGTGGCCCGGCGCACGAGTGGTGTACTCCGCGGCCGTCTCTCGGTTCTCTCCGGCGTGGTCGTGCTTCTGGCGGGGCTGCTCGCCATCAACGCCGGCCTGGTATTGAGCGGATCGTCCGTCTCGCTGACGGCCCTCCGTGAGCGGTCGGCCAACGCCCGCCCCGCGCGGAGCGAGGCCGCTCCGGCACTCGAAGCCGATGGCGTGCAGCGGCTCCTCATCGAGGCCCGCAGCACCAGTTACTCCCCGGCCGTCGTCACGGCGAAGGCGGGGGTGACCACGGAGCTGACGATCCGCACGAACAACACCCAGGGATGCACGCGGGCGATCGTCATGCCCTCCCTGGGGGTCGAGAAAGTGTTGCCCGCCACCGGGGACACCACGTTCGACCTCGGGGTGCTCGAGGTGGGAAACCACCGCTACACCTGCGGCATGGGGATGTACACCGGAATGATCCGGGTCGTGTCGTGATCGACCGCACCCTCGATCTCAACTTCGTGGTCTCGGGAATGCATTGCGTCAGCTGCGGTCTTCTCGTCGACGACGTCCTCGAGGACCTCGAAGGCGTGGAGCGGTCGTCGACGGACAGCCGCGGCGGTCGCATAGTGGTTCGGTTCGATCCAGCCGTGACGAGCGCGGTCGACATCGTCGCCGCCATAGCTGACGTCGGCTACCTGGCCGAGCCCGTGGCGGACTGAGGTGGCGGCCGTCAGGCGGAGGGTGAGTTCCAAGCTCCCGTTCGGGATTCTCGTCGGGCTCGTGATCGTCGCGTTGATCCTGGCCGCGTCGTTCGTCGCTCGACGCAGCTCAGAAGATGTCGGGACGGCGAGCGGGGCGCCCGGCGTCGAACATGTGCATGGTCTGGGCGTCGATCCGTCCGACGGAACGCTCTACGCGGCAACGCACTTCGGCTTGTTCCGGATACCTGACAAGGGCAAGGCCACGCGGGTCGCTGACCGCTACCAGGACACCATGGGTTTCACCGTCGTCGGGAACGCCCACTTCCTCGGCAGCGGTCATCCGGACATTCGCGACGCAGCCCTTCGCAAACCCGGCCGGCCGCCGCTTCTCGGCCTCATCGAGAGCAAAGACGCCGGCGAGACGTGGAAGCCGGTGTCGCTGCTCGGCGAAGCCGATTTTCACGGGCTCGTGGCGGCGCACCAACGCGTCTACGGCTTCGACTCGACGAACGGACGGTTCATGGTGTCGAACAACAAGACGACGTGGGAGACGCGATCGACGCTCAACCTCATCAGCTTCGCGGTAGATCCGACCGACGGTGACCGCATCGTGGCAACGACCGAGGAAGGGCTCGTGGAGAGCGCCGACGGTGGGCGCACGTGGATGCCGATCGAAGGACCGCAGCTCTCCTTGTTGAGTTGGGATGAGACATCGGGGCTGTGGGGCGTCGACCGAAACGGCGTCGTCCATCGCCTCCCGAGCGCCGACGAAGGCTGGATGCGCTCGGGCGCCCTCCCGGGCGCGCCAGAGGCCATTCTCGCCCAAGACGATGCGCTCTATGCCGCCGCGTCCAGCCCGGACGGCGTGACCGGGATCTATCGTTCCAGCGACGGCAGGAGCTGGAAACTGTTGTATCGGGACGGGGGTGCATAGCGGCGGTGTCCAACCCCGACGGCTCGTCGGGGTGTGGCTTGGGGCCGTCGGCGTCCTCGCCACGCTCGTGGCCGTTTCGCAGTTCACCAGTACCGGTGGCGACGACCCTGACCCCGGGCGTCAGCGGCCCGGGATCCTCGACCTCGGAGCGCTGCCGATCGCGGCCCCGCCGCTTCCCGGCGTCGAGTATCGCGGAAGCGAAACCGTGGTGTTCTTCGCCGGGCGTCACCTCGATGGTCTGTGCCTTGCGCTGCGACGCCTGCCTGGCGGGCTGACCCGAACAGAGGTGGTCGTCGTCTCGGCCGGACCGGTGAACTGCGCCGAGGGCGTGACGGTCGTGGACATGTCACCGCGCGAGGCTGCCCGCGCCTTCGGACTGTCGAGGACACGCGACGGCGGTCCGCCGGTCGGTTACGCCCTCATTGACGACCGGGGGCAGATCCGTTACCGCACGCTCGACCCAACGGTCCCCCCGCTCTTCGACGAGGTGGCGACGATGTTGCGGGCCATGAAATGACGGCCGTGAGCCGGACGTCAGGGGCCCTGCGAGTCTGCCTTTGGTGCGCCGTCGCGGTCGCGGCCGAGGCGATGCTCTACCTCTCGTACCAGAGTCACGACGCCCGGTTCCATTGGCTGACCCACTTCCTCGTCGGCGCTTCCGCCGCCCTCGTGTTCATGGCGGGATGGTCGTGGCGCGCCCGTCGTCCCGCGCCCCTGCCCCTCATCTGGGTCTTGGTGGGCCACCTCTATGCCATGATCCCGGACTTCCTCTTCCAGGCCGGCTTCGCCCACTACCGCTGGATGGAGATCTTTCTCGGACACGTCTCGAGCCACGTCGTTCCTGGAAGGAACGTCACCTGGCTCGTTGCGTTTGCGACCGCGCTCGCCGCGTATCTCCTCGTGCTGAACCGACGACTGAGCAGCGATGCCTGACCGCCCGTCACCAGCCACGTCCTTCGCCGTTACCGCCGTGGCGCTGGCCGCTGCGGGCGCGGTGCACCTGCGGTTCGGTCCGTCCCATTTGGAGGAGGACGTCCTCTACGGCGCCTTCTTCTTCGGCAGCGGCGCCTCCCAACTCATCGCCGCCGTTGTCGTTGCGGGCGCCGCCGCGCGTGGACGGGCGCTGTCGGGGCGTTCGCATTGGGTCGTCGTCGGGCTCAACGCCGCGATCATCTTGGTGTGGACGGTTACTCGAGTGTCGGGGCCGCCGTTCGGGGCTGATGCCGGACAGCGGGAGTCCGTCGAGTACGCCGACCTCCTCGCCGTCGCGCTCCAGCTGGTCGCCATCGCCGGCGTGGTGCTGGCGGGGCGCCGGCCGACGCCCCGGCCCGGCCGGCTGCGAAGGTCGGCGATCGTCGCAGCTGTCGTCACCTCTGGGATCGCGGCTCCGCTCGTCGCCCAAGCCGTGCCCATCCGGCATTCCGAGCTGTGCGAGTCGCACGACGACGGTCCCGATGTCGGCCCGCTCGCGGCCGTCTACGGCCACGCAATGATCGAGCCGCCTCGGCCGCTCCTGCATACAACCGTGGGCCAGGAGGTCACGGCGATCGTGGGCAAGGTCGTCAACTGCGGCGAGGAACCCGTGGTCGTCACGTCAGCCGAACAGATCGGACGCCGCCCGCCCGAACTGGCCGACGCCGGCCCCCCGGCGCGGACCGTCGGTTGGGCCATCGGCCGACTCGATGGCGGGGACCTCCAGTTCCTCGATCGCACCGGTGTGAAGGTGCCCGTCACCGGCGACGAAGTCGAGTTCGGCCTCTTCGTCACGATCGCGGCAGAGCGACCAGGAACGTTCGGCATCGACGCCG
>JBKJLU010000300.1:0-4208 GCA_046596815.1 Acidimicrobiales bacterium
CGCGCTGCTGCGGGCCACCCTTGATGGGCCCGTCGGTGGCCTCTCGGTGTTCTTCTTCGCCTGGACGACGGTGCTCGCACCCCGCCGCCCCCTGGTGTTGCAGTCGTGGGACGGTGCGCTCGCCGTCGCCTCGCCGCTGTTGCAGATCTGCCTCGTCGCCGTCGTCCTCGTCGGATGCGCGCGGGTGGGTGGCCGCGTGCGCTCGAGCTGGTGGATGCTCGCCGCCGGCACCGCCCTCATCGCCGTCGGCGACACCGTCGTCGCCTACCTCAACCTGGCCGACCTCCTCCACGTCGCCGGCCTCGGGATCATGGCCCGCATCGCCGGCGTGCTCCTGGTGGCGTTGGCGGCGCTGCTGCCCGACGATTCGCCGCCCGTGCCCGTCGGGCTGCATCCCGCTCGGGGCCTGGCCATTCTCCTGCCGTATGTCCCGCTGCTGTTGGCGGGCACGCAGATCGCCTCGCAGCAGGTGGCCGGACGCCTCGATGCCGTCTCCCTGGTCATCGCCGGCGCCCTGATGGTGCTGCTCGGCGCCCGCCAGTTGCTCGTGCAGTTCGAGACCCTCGACCTCACCCGCAACCTCGAACGCCGCGTCATCGAGCGCACCGAGGCGCTGCATGTGCAGGAGCGGCGCTTCCGCTCGCTGGCCCAGAACTCGTCTGATCTGTTGATGGTCATCGACCCCGACGGCGCCGTCAGCTACCAGAGCGCGGCGGTCGAGCGGGTCCTCGGCTTCGACGAGGTCGAGTTGCTCGGCCGGTCGATCAGCGAGATCGTTCACCCCGAGGACTTCTCGGCCTTCCTCGGTGCCCTGTCGTTGTCGCCCCCGCCCCCTGCACCCCCCGGCGTCTTCGAGGTCCGCCTCGCCCGTCGCGACGGACAGTGGGCCATGGCCGAGGTCACGATCACCAACCTGCTGGGCGACGCCGTCGTCGGCGGGATCCTCCTCACCATCCGCGACATCGCCGAGCGCAAGGCCCTCGAGAGCCAGCTGCGCCACGACGCCCTCCACGATCCGCTCACGTCGCTCGGCAACCGCCAGCTCTTCCATGACCGTCTCGAGCACACGGCCGCCCGCGCCGTTCGCTCACCCATCGCCGTCGCCGTCCTCGTCATCGACCTCGACGGCTTCAAGGTCGTCAACGACACCCTCGGGCACGGAGCCGGCGACCAACTCCTCATCGCCGTGAGCGAGCGCCTGCGCACGACGGTGCGACCAAGCGACACGGTCTCACGGATGGGGGGCGACGAGTTCGCCATCCTCCTCGAGTACGCACCCGGCGACGACAGCTTCGTGGAGAACGTGGCTGCCCGTATCCTCGCCCGCCTCCGGGCCCCGGTCGACCTCGACGGCAAGGCCATCGTCCCCAGCGGCAGCGTCGGCGTGGCCCTCGGAACGGCACCGCACATCGACGGTGAGCAGTTGCTGCGCAAGGCCGACCTCGCGCTGTATGCGGCCAAGGAGCGGGGCAAGGGTCGTTTCCAGATCTTCGAGCCCGGCATGGAGGAAGCGGCCACCGAGAAGATGTCGATCGAGTCCGACCTGCGTCGGGCCGTGCGCCAGGACGAACTCGTGCTCCATTACCAGCCCATCATCGGCCTGCCCCACGGCCGCATGGTCGGAACCGAGGCCCTGCTGCGCTGGAACCACCCGACCCGGGGCCTGGTGCCGCCCAACGACTTCATCCCCGTGGCCGAGGAGTCCGACCTGATCGGCGAGCTGGGCCGGTGGGTGCTCAACCAGGCGTGCGCCGACCTCGTGCGCTGGCAGCAGACCCATCCGGGGGCCGAGAACCTGACCGTCGCCGTCAACGTCGCCACCCGTCAGCTGCTCACCCCCTGGCTGGTCGACCAGGTCGCCGCCGCCCTGACCTCCTCCGGACTGCGGCCCGAGTGCCTGACCCTCGAGATCACCGAGGGATCGCTCATGGCCGACACCCAGACCTCCCTGGCCACCCTGCACGGTCTGCGCGACCTGGGCGTGCATCTGGCCATCGACGACTTCGGCACCGGATGGTCGTCGCTGGCCCGCCTGCGCACCTTCCCGGTCGACAAGCTGAAGATCGACCGGGCCTTCATCATGGAGATCGACTCGCCCGACGACGACGCGCCGATGGTCGCCGCCGTCACTGCCATGGCCCACAACCTCGGGCTGTCGGTGGTGGCCGAGGGCGTCGAGACGGTCGAGCAGCTGGCCTGCCTGCACCGGGTGGGATGCGACGAGGTGCAGGGCTACCTGCTCTCGCGTCCCGTCCCGGCCGAGCGCCTCGAGATGCTGCTCGCCACCCGCGACGGCCTCTTCGCCACCGACCCCGAGATGCTCGACGACCTCGACGTGGTCGGCTCCGGGGGAGACGACGAGCCGGCCGGCGACGTCACCTCGGCCATGCTGCGGGAGCTGCTGCGCCTCAGCGGCCTCGAGTCGGCCTACCTCACCTGCATCGACTGGAACGCCGGCACCCAGATGGCGGTGGCGGCGGCGGCGACCACCAACGAACTGGAGATGCCGATCGGCGGGGCCGAGCCGTTCGACGGCTCGCCCTGCGCCCGGGCCCTCGCCGGCGCCGGTCCGGTGACCGCCGATCTGCGCCGCACCCACCCCACCCATCCCCTGGTCGACGCCGGGGCCACGTGGCACCTCTCGGTTCCCGTCGACGACGAGGCCGGCCAACTCTGGGGCACCCTCTGCCTCGCCTCGTCGGTCCGCTTCGGCGAAGCGGCCCCCGACGCCGACGTCGCCCTGGTCTTCGCCCGCCTCTTCTCCCGCCTCCTCACGCCCCGGCTGAACCCGGCTCCGACGCCCACGCCGCCCGCGGCTCCGGCTCGGCCTGCCGCATTCGCGCAGTAGCGGAGCTGTCGCACCCCTTCTCTACGATCCGGGGCATGGGGAAGGCGAAGAGAAACCGCAATCGCAACGGCAGTCGCACCCGCCAAGCACGAGCCGACAGCCCCCGAGGGCGCGTGCACGCCCCTGCGGGCGAGGCCCAATCCGCGGCCGACGGGTTCGCCTTCCTGGCCGAGGCCATCCTGCGCGACGACGGTCGCCGCATCGATTCCCTGGTGGCCACCCTCGTCGGGCGGTGGACGCGCGACCTTCCGACCGTCGCCGGCACGGCGCTGCGGGCCGCCACCACGGTGGCGTGGGAGCGGGGATGGCAGCCCGCCGACCTCGTCCACGCCGTCGGCCGCAAGCTCAGTGCTCCCGACCGCCGTCTCCTGGTCGCCGCCGCCATCGCCGACGCCGGAGCGTGGCGGGCCCACCCTGCGGCCGATCCCATCTGGCTCGACCAGGTGGCCGACCTCGAAGCCGACAGCTCCGGCCCGACGGGGCTCGAACCCGGGTCCATCGATGTCTCGGGCGCCGTCGATTTCGTGCTGCGGGCCGCCTCCTTGCTCGGACAGTTGTGGCGGGTCCCCTCGTTGCCCCCGGTGGGCGACCCGCCCTCGGCCTGGGGCACCACGCCCCGCCCGTCGCGCCCCGCGGGCGGCGGGGCGTCGACACCCGCCGGCATCGACGGCCGCATCCTCTCCCGGGTGCGGGCGCTGTTGGCCAAGGCCGAGTCGACCGAGTTCGCCCCCGAGGCCGAGGCCCTCACGGCCAAGGCCCAAGAGCTGATGGCCCGCTACGCCATCGACCAGGCGCTGGTGTCGTCGTCGACCTCCGATCCATCCGGCGGCGGCGGCGACAAGCCCCGCAGCCGGCGGGTGCTGATCCACGACCCCTACGCCAAGGGCAAGTCGTACCTGCTGTCCGAGGTCGCCCAGGTCAACCGCTGCCAGACGGTGTGGGCCAAGGAAATGGGCTTCTCCACCGTCTTCGGGTTCGACACCGACCTCGCCGTCACCGACATCCTCTACACGTCGCTGGTGACCCAGTGCAGCACCGCCATGATCGCCGCCAGCCGCACCGTGGCCAACCCCCGCAGCTTCCGCGAGTCGTTCGTGCTGTCGTTCGCCATCCACATCGGCGAGCGCCTGGCGGCGGCGACCGCCGCCACCGTCGAGGCCGCCCGAGCCGAACTCGGCGACGCCCTCCTGCCCGTGCTCGCCTCTCGTGACGTGCAGGTCGAGGCCGCCCGCGACGAGGCCTTCCCCCGGCTCCGCTCGAACCCCATCCGGGTCACCGACTCCCGAGGCTGGGCCGCCGGACAAGCCGCCGCCGAACTCGCCCGCCTCGACGTCGGCAAGGCCGTCGGCTCTTAGCGAAG
>JBKJLU010000322.1:0-9677 GCA_046596815.1 Acidimicrobiales bacterium
CGGAGTATCGCGAGATCAGTCCGCTCAGGCCACCGGTGGCCACGACCGTGCACTCGCCGAGCTCGTCCTGCATGCGCCGGCAGATGCCATCCACCTGGGCCGCGAACCCGTAGATCGCCCCCGACTGCAGCGCCTCGACGGTGCTCTTGCCGATGACGCTGCGAGGCTCGATGAGTTCGACGCGCGACAGACGGTCGGCTCGGGCGAACAGCGCATCCATCGAGATCTCGATGCCGGGCAGGATCGCGCCACCGAGGTATTCGCCCTTTGCCGACACGGCATCGAGGGTGGTCGCAGTGCCGAAGTCGATGACGACGGTCGGTCCGCCGTAGAGGTCGTAGGCGCCGATCCCGTTGACGATGCGATCGGCTCCGACCTCGCGGGGATTGTCGATCAGGATCGGCATGCCGGTCTTCGTGCCCGGTTCGACGACGACCGGATCGAGCTTGAAGTATTTGGTGCTCATGTTCCGCAACGCCGTCGTCGCGCGCGGCACCACGGAGGAGATGGCCACGCCGTCGAGTTCGACCTCGCCGATCAGCTGGCGCAGCAGAACGGCGTACTCGTCTGACGTGCGCTCGGCATTCGTCGCCAGCCGCCAGTGATCGGTGATGTCGGCACCCTGGAACAGCGCGATGAGGATCTGGGTGTTGCCGACATCGACAGCCAACAGCACCTAGTCCACCTCGAGGTCGAGCCCAAGGTCGAGCACGGGGGCGGAGTGGGTCAATGCGCCGACCGAGATGAAGTCGACGCCTGCGATCTTGGCGTAGTCGCCGACCGCCTCGATGCTGATGCGGCCCGAGACCTCGACGGGCACGCGAGCCGGTCCGCCGGACGCCGCCTTGGCGACGACTTTCACGGCACGGCGCACCTCGGCCAGCGACATGTTGTCGAGCATGACCATGGTGGCCCCGGCGGCGATCGCCTCGGAGACCTGGTCGATGCGGTCGCACTCGACCTCGACGAGGCGGCCGGGCCAGCGCAGCTTGGCGCGGCGCACCGCCTCTTCGATCGTCATCCCGCCGAGGTGGTTGTCCTTGATGAGCACGCCGTCGGAGAGCGACCCACGATGGTTGGTGCCGCCACCGGCGCGCACGGCCGCCTTCTCCAGCGTGCGCAGGCCCGGCGTGGTCTTGCGGGTGTCGAGGATGGTGGCTTTGCCCTTGGTCGCCCGCACGAACCGACGGGTCGTGGTGGCGACGCCCGAGAGGTGACGGAGGAAGTTGAGGGCGGTGCGCTCGCCCGTGAGCAACGACGCCAGCGGACCCTCGACGCGGCCGAGAACGGCCCCGGGTTGCAGGTCGGCGCCGTCGTCGAGATGCCACTCGATCACGACCGTCGGGTCGATCTGCGCGTAGGCCTCGGTCGCGCACAACCGTCCTGCCATCACGCCTTCCTCGCGACTCACGAACAGCGCAGACGACTGCACGTCGATCGGAAGGAGTCCGGCCGTCATGTCGCCGAGCGGAGCCAGGTCTTCGAGCAAGGCACGGGTCACGGCCTCCCGCACAGCAGGAAGGGGCGGATGGGGTTCGATCATGATTGCCTCTGGGCCGGCGGGCCATTCACTGCGTTCATAGAAATCACCAGTCTGCGTTCGAAGGCGGTCGAGGTCTCGGGGAAATCGGTGCGGGAGTGGGCGCCGCGGCTCTCCTCCCGGGCGGTGGCGCTCGCCAGCAGGCCGAGGGCGACGGTTGCCAGGTTGGCCAACTCGGGGTCGTCGTCGGTGGGCAGCGACAGCACCAGCGACGCCGTCCGCTCGAGCGACTCGGCCGTGCGCAATACGCCCGCGCCCTCGGTCATCGCCCGCTGCAACCGGTCGCGCCGCTCGGCCACCGACGTAGCGCCGCCAGACCCTGGCGTTCTGGGGGCATCTGTCCCCCGGAGCGGTGCACGGATGCGCCCAGAAGGGGGGTGGGAGGAGCCGAGGACGGAGCGCATGGCACCGGTGGACTCGGGGGCGTCCTTGCCGCGGGCGATGGCCTCGATGACGCGCGGGGCGAAGACCATGCCCTCGAGGAGGGAGTTGGAGGCGAGGCGGTTGGCCCCGTGGACGCCGGTGCAGGCGACCTCGCCCGAGGCCCAGAGCCCAGGAAGGGCGGTGGCCCCGTCGAGGTCGGTGACGATACCGCCGGAGAGGTAGTGGGCGGCCGGCGCGATCGGCAGCCAGTCGGTCGCCGGGTCGAGGCCGATGGCCCGGACCGATGCCGCGATCGTCGGGAAGCGCTCGTCGAACCGCTCGAGCTCGGTGGCATCGAGCCAACAGTGGTCGACCCCGAGGTCGAGCATCCGGGCCGTCATGGCGCGAGCCACGACGTCGCGCGGCAGCAGTTCGTCGACGAACCTCTCGCCCTTCACGTCGCGAAGCAACGCGCCATGGCCGCGCAGCGCCTCGGAGAGCAACGGCCGGGGCATCGCCGGGTGGTGCAGCGCCGTCGGGTGGAACTGCATGAACTCGATGTCGGCCACGGCCACGCCCGCTCGCAACGCCATGGCGACGCCGTCGCCCGTCGCCTCGGGCGGATTGGTCGTGACGGCGAAGAGCTGACCGGCGCCGCCCGTGGCCACGAGTGTGTGGCGCGCCCTCACCTCACGGCGCTCGCCATTTCGACCTCGCGCCACCACGCCGCTGCAGCGCCCGTTCTCGACGAGGAAGTCGAGGGCGAACCAGTGCTCGAGCACGACCGCCGCCGTCGCCTTGGTCGCATCGACGAGCGCCCGCTCGATCTCGACACCGGTGGCCGCGCCTCCTGCATGCACGATCCGGGCCTGGGAGTGGCCGCCCTCGCGTGCCTTCTGCAACGAGCCATCGTTGTCGCGGTCGAAGACCGCACCGAGGGCGATGAGTTCGTTGACCCGCACGGGGCCTTCGTCGACCAGCACGCGCACGGCGTCGACGTCACACAGGCCGGCACCGGCGGACAGCGTGTCGGCCAGGTGGAGGTCGGTCGAGTCCTCATCGCCCCCGAGCACGGCGGCGACCCCGCCTTGGGCCCACCGGGTCGCCGACTGCACCAACTCGCCCTTGGTCAACACGCCGACGCGGAGCGAGTCAGACGAGGCCGCCCGCACGGCCGCCGACAATCCGGCGACGCCGCTGCCCAACACGAGAAGGTCGAGGACCTCGGTCGGCTCGGCCATGGCCCCGGACGCTAACTCAGGCGTCGACCTCGACCTGGATCTGCGCCAGTTCCTCGGTGATGGCCCGGTTCGTTCGGTCGACGTGGACGATGGTCGGTGCGAAGTTCTCGAGCTCGCTCTGGTCGTAGTCGGCGTAGCTGATGACGATGATGCGGTCGCCCGGATGTACGAGGCGGGCGGCGGCGCCGTTCAGGCACATGGCTCCCGAACCGGCCGCCCCCGGGATCACGTACGTCTCGAAGCGATTGCCGTTGTCGATGTCGACGATGGCGACCTGCTCCCACTCGAGGAGGTCGGCCGCCGTCATGAGGTCGGTGTCGATGGTGATCGACCCGACGTAGTTGAGGTTGGCGTCGGTGACCGTCGCCCGGTGGATCTTGGACTTCATCATTCGGCGGCGAGGCATGGTCAGTTCTCCTTCGAGGGGCTGCAGTTGTCGATGAGGCGGACGGATCCGAAGCGGGCGGCGACGAGCAACCGTCCGTCTCGGGAGGCGACGTAGTCGAGATCGGCCAAGGGCTCGGCGGCGATGGCGTTCCGCATGGCGACTTCGGGGTTCTGGGGATGGTCCTGGCCTGCGAGCAACGCCCGGTACAACACCGGAGCGGCCACCCGCTGTTCCGGGGTGAGGCGGACGTTGCGGCTGCTCATGGCCAAGCCGTCGAGCTCGCGCACGATCGGACATCCGACGACCTCGACCGGCAGCGACAGGTCGCGCACGAGTTGACGCACGACGAGCAGTTGTTGCCAGTCCTTCTCGCCGAAGTAGGCGCGGCAGGGTCCGGCGATGGCGAAGAGCTTGGCCACCACCGTCGCCACGCCGTCGAAGTGGGTGGGGCGCGACTCGCCCTCGAGGCCCTCGCTCGGTCCGTCGACGTGCACCGTCGTGCGCACGCCGTCGCGCCCGTCGGGGTACATCTCGGTCTCGGCCGGGACGAAGAGGTGCTCGACTCGACAAGAAGTTGCCAGCCCTGTGTCGCCCTCGAGGTCGCGGGGATACGTCGACAGGTCCTCGTTCGCCGCGAACTGCAACGGGTTCACGAAAATGGTCGCAGCGGCAACGTCGCACTCATCCGCCGCCCGTCGCATCAACGACGCATGTCCCTCGTGCAGAAACCCCATCGTCGGCACCAGGCCCACCGTCCGCCCCGACGCCCGCGCCGCGTCGAGCCCCTTCCGAAAACTCTCGATCGACTCGTGCACTTCCATCACACAGACTCCGACTCGCGAGAGGCCGGCGTCGGGAGCGCCAGGGAGCAGTCCGGCACGTGAGCGGAGCCAGCTTTTCCGGCGCAGCGAACCGAAGAGAGGGTCAGTACGTGGTAGGTGGCGCGCTCGGATTCGGGGAGGGCGGCGAGGTGACGGGCGACGGTGTCCCAGTCGCCTCGCGCCACCGGACCGGTGAGCGCGGCTTGCGGACCCAGAACGGCCACGTTGTCGACCGTGCCCCGCACCAGATCGAGGAAGGCGTCAAGGGGAACGCCGGCCTCGGCGGCCACCCGCTCGACCGATCCGAGCAGAGCCACCAGGTGGTTCGAGGCCATCACTGCGGCCGCGTGGTAGGCGGTGCGGGCGCCGTCGTCGACCTCGATCAGCCGGCCGTCGAGGTCGGCCACGATGTCGCCCGCGAGGTGGTCGCCGGCCACGGCGAACCAGGCGCCGGTGAGATCCGACGACGTGGTCGCCAGGCTGCGCAGCGGATGGATCGAGGCCCGGCGGGCATGGGGTGCGAGCACGTCGAGGCCCAGGGCGCCGGCACAGTGGGTGACGACACATCCGTCCACCGGAGCGACCTCGGCGGCGACCGAGGAGATGGCGCCGTCGGGGACCGCCAACAACAGCAGATCGACACCCTCGGCGGCGCCCGCGAGCTCGTCGCCGCGACCGAGCACATCGGCGACGTGCCAGCCGGCCTTGTCGAGGCCCCGGGCGAACGAGAGCCCGGCGCGACCCGGACCTATGACGCGAACTGCGCAAGCAGCCACTGGTTCTTCTTTCGACGTTCCGGCCCCCGGGATGGGGTGCCGTTCGTGTTGCTAGATGGTACCTGCCCGCCGGACGCCCCGGCCAAGCCTGTCGAGGTCCTCGGTCACCAACTCGGGGGCCAGGTCGCGGAGCGGTTCGAGGACGAAGCGGCGCTCCCGCAGGCGGGGGTGGGGAATCTCGAGGTCGGGGTCGTGGACCTCCACTCCCGCCACGAGGAGGATGTCGACGTCGAGGGTGCGCGGGCCGAAGCGTTCGGTGCGCACCCGGTCGGCCGCCGACTCGAGGCGGTGACAGATGCCCAGCAGTCGACGGGGGGGCAGGGCGGTCGACAGTTCGACGACGCAGTTGAGATAGGGCGATTGACCCGCCGGACCACCGACCGGATCGGTCTCGTAGACGGGGGACACGGCGACGACATCGGGCAGCGACCCCACGGCATCGCGCAGCATCTTCCACCGGTCGCCGACGTTCGACCCGAGCCCCAGGAAGACCCGGTTCACGAAGACCTCGCTCTCGTCAGCCGCACCGAGGCCGTGGCCAGGTCGTGGGGCACCGGCGGGCGCAGCTTCGTCACCCGGACGGTGACGGCGGCGATCCGGACGTCGATGGCCAGCACATCGTCGGCGATGCGGCCGGCCAGTCGTTCGAGGAGCGCGCAATGGGCGCCCTCGACGACCCCGACCACGGCGGCGACGACGGCGCCGTAGTCGACGGTGTCGGCGAGGTCGTCAGAGCGCGACGCAGCTGCGAGATCGACCGACAGGTCGAGGTCGACCTCGAACGGCTGGGCCCGCGTGCGTTCCTCGGCCAACACCCCGTGGGTACCGACGAGACGCAGGCCGCCGAGCTGGATGTCGTCCATAACGCGCCTACAGGTCGTCGGCCACGGCGACCAGCTCGCGCCCCGGCGGGCCCATCTGGCGACGGAGGATCTGCTCGACGACGGTGACGGCGTGGGGTCCGGTGTCGATCAGCCGGGTGGCCAACAGGTAGCCGGCGACGACGCCCATGAGGCGATCGCCGAGTTCTTCCTGGTGGACGATGATCTTCTCGCCGGCGCCCAGCCACGACCGAATCGCCGTGTACAGCTCGGTCAACGACGACTTGGCATCGGCCGACGCGCCGAAGGGAAAGTGTGACCAGGGCACGCCGACCTCGTCGTAGGCGGTGAGATTGTGGGACGAGGGCAGCAGCGACACGATGCGGGTGAACCCCTGGTTGCGGAGCCACAGGATCTCTTCGTGGCGACGCACCTTGCGGTGGTTGCGGGCATAGCCCCCGGGGCGCTCGCACACCGCCAACTGGTCGCGGATCACCCAGGCGAAGTTGCGGGGCTCGATCCCCCGCTCCCACTTGCCCCTCACGGCGTCGTCCCTCCCAGCGGCGTCGTGCCCACGAGCCGCGACGCGTGCACCGTCTCGCGCACATCGTGGACCCGCACCATGGCGGCTCCCGATGCCATGGCGACGACCGCGCTGGCCAAGCTGCCCTCGAGGACATCGTCGGCGCCGGCGCCTCCGATCTGCTGGAGAAAACGCTTGCGGGATGCGCCGACCAGCACGGGATAGCCCGTCTCGACGAGCACGTCGAGGCGACGCAGGAGCGACAGGTTGTGTTCGGCCGTCTTGCCGAAGCCGATGCCCGGGTCGATCCAGACCTCATCGACCCCCGCATCCCGTGCTGCGTTCGCCCGCTCGACCAGGAAGTCCCTGACCTCCGACACGACGTCGGCGTACCGGGGGTCGGCCTGCATGGTGCCGGGCACCCCCTGCATGTGCATGGCCACATACCCCACGTTCGGCCCGGCGTCCGCGGCCACAGCCCAGAGGTCGGCCGAGGCCGAGACGTCGTTGACCAGGGTGGCCCCCGCAGCCACGGCCGCCTTGGCCACCGAGGCGTGCCTGGTGTCGACCGACACCCGGCCGGAGACGGCCAGGGCTTCGATCACGGGCACGACCCGGCGGGCTTCTTCGTCGGGATCGACGGGCGTGGCCCCGGGGCGGGTGGATTCGCCTCCGACATCGACGACGTCGGCCCCTTCGGCGAACAGGGCGCGACCGTGCTCGATCGCCGCCGTCGGGTCGAACCAGAGGCCGCCGTCAGAGAAAGAATCGGGCGTGACGTTGACCACGCCCATGACCAGTGCCATACGCAGGCGCATGGTATCGGCGATTTTTCATCTTCCGTGGATGAACGAGATGGCCTCGGCGCGGGTGCGGGCGTCGTCCCGGAAGAGCCCCCGAACGGCGGAGGTGACTGTCCTGGCACCCGGCTTCGACACGCCCCGCATCGACATGCACAGGTGCTCGGCTTCCAGCACCACGAGCACGCCTCGGGGCTCGAGCACCCGCTCGAGGGTGTCGGCCACCTGGGTGGTGATGCGCTCCTGCACCTGGGGGCGCCGGGCGTAGCCGTCGACCAGGCGAGCCAGCTTCGACAGCCCGGTGATCCGCCCGTCGGCATTGGGGATGTAGGCGACATGGGCCGCCCCGAAGAAGGGGACGAGGTGGTGCTCGCACGTCGAATGGAAGGGGATGTCCTTCACCAGCACCATCTCGTCGTGGTCGGCCTCGAAGGTGGTCTTCAGCACCTCCCCCGGCTCGAAATCGAGCCCGGAGAAGATCTCCTCGTACATCCGGGCGACCCGGGCGGGGGTGCGGCGAAGGCCGTCGCGGTCGGGGTCTTCTCCGACCGCGGCCAGCAACTCCCGGACGGCCGCCTCGACCCTCGCCTTGTCGACCGGCACTACGTCCCGAAGGCGGGCTTGCGAGTCGGCTTGGCCGCCGGCTTCCGGGGGCGACGGGCCACCCTCTCCTCGGGCGCCGAAGCGGCGGCGAGGCCCTCGTCGCGTGCCCTGACACGCGAGCGGGGGGGCTTGGCCGGACCGCTGGCATCGGCGACGCCTTTGCCGGCCCACGGCGCCAGATGGCCCATGATCTCGGCCAGCTCGGGTGTGTCGAGGGTCTCCTTCTCGATGAGGGCCGAAGCGAGGCGCTCGAGCACCTCACGATGGGTCTCGAGGATGGCCGCAGCCTCGTCGTGGGCCTCGTCGATGAGGCGGCGGACCTCGGCGTCGATGCTGGCGGCGACCTCGTCGCTGTAGTTCGCCTGGTGCCCGTAGTCGCGGCCCAAGAAGACCTCGCCCTGCTTCTGGCCCAACTGCTGCGGGCCGAGCAGATCGCTCATGCCGTACTCGGTCACCATGGCTCGGGCGATCTGCGAGCACTTCTCGATGTCGTTCTGGGCGCCGGTCGTGGGGTCGGCGAAGATCAGCTCTTCGGCCGTCCGACCGCCCAACAACATGGCCAGCTGGTCGCGTAGCTCGGACCGGGTGACGAGGTACTTGTCCTCGGTCGGGAGGGCCAACGTCCATCCGAGGGCACGGCCGCGAGCGACGATCGACACCTTGTGGATCGGGTCGGCGTTCGGCAGCACATGGCCGACCAGGGCGTGTCCCCCCTCGTGGAAGGCGATGACCTTTTTCTCTTTGTCGGACATCACCCGCGTCTTGCGCTCGGGACCGCCGATGACCCGGTCGATGGCGTCCTCCATGTGCAGCATGGTGATCGTGTCGTTGCCCTTCCGGGCGGCCAGCAAGGCGGCCTCGTTGAGCATGTTGGCCAGGTCGGCGCCGGTGAAGCCGGGCGTCCGCCGGGCCAGGACGTCGAGCTTGACGTCGTCGGAGAGCGGCTTGTCCTTGGCGTGCACCGCCAGGATCTTCTTGCGGCCCTCGAGGTCGGGGCGATCGACGACGATCTGGCGATCGAAGCGGCCGGGACGCAACAGCGCCGGATCGAGGATGTCGGGACGGTTGGTGGCGGCGATGAGGATGACGCCGGTCTTGACGTCGAACCCGTCCATCTCGACGAGCAGCTGGTTGAGGGTCTGCTCGCGCTCGTCGTGACCGCCGCCCATGCCGGCACCTCGGTGGCGGCCGACGGCGTCGATCTCGTCCATGAAGATGATGGCGGGAGCGCTGGCCTTGGCCTGCTCGAACAGGTCGCGCACACGGCTGGCGCCGACGCCGACGAACATCTCCACGAAGTCAGATCCGGAGATGGAGAAGAAGGGCACGCCGGCCTCGCCGGCGACGGCCCGGGCCAGCAGCGTCTTGCCGGTGCCGGGGGGACCGTAGAGCAGCACGCCCTTGGGGATCTTCGCCCCCATGGCCTGGAACTTGGCCGGAGCCTCGAGGAACTCCTTGATCTCGTAGAGCTCTTGCACGGCCTCATCCGCGCCGGCGACGTCGGCGAAGGTGATCGTCGGTGCGTCCTTGGAGACCTGGCGGGCCTTGGCCTTGCCGAACTGCATGACCTTGTTGCCGCCGCCCTGCATCTGGTTGATCACGAAGAAGAACAGACCGAACAGCAGGATGAACGGGAAGATCTGGAACAAGAAGGAGAGCCAGATCGGGCTGCTGTTGTACTTGGCCGTGACCTCGAGGGGACCGCCGTCGGGACCCTTCACCGTCCGGAGCTCCAGGGTGAGGTCGTCGGCGTACTCGGCCGGAAACTTCACCTCGTACTTGGTCTTGCCGTCAGCCAGCA
>JBKJLU010000129.1:0-7959 GCA_046596815.1 Acidimicrobiales bacterium
CCTCCGACGAAGCAGCATGACAGAAACCCCCGATTTCGTTGGTGTTTCTGCTCCACGCCCCCGCAGCTGGTGGTACAATACGAACATGCGTTCCCCTCTGGTCGATGAGCTGGAAAGGTCGATCAAAGAGCTCGTCGCTCTCGACGCCTCCGCCCTGAGCGACGCCGAGTTGCGGGACGCGCAGATCGATCTGGCCCGCCTCGGGGCGGCGTTCGCGGCGGCCCAGGCGCGCATTGCCGTCGTGTGGGATCAACGCCGGGTGTGGGACGCCGACGGCGCCAAATCCGGTGCCGCCTGGCTGGCCCGCGAGACCCGCGAACCCAAAGCCGTGTGCACGAGTCGACTCCGTCTCGGGCGAGCCCTGCGGGACATGCCGCTCGTCGACGCCGCCTGGTCGACCGGTGACATCACCATCGACCACGTGCGGCGCCTCGCCGGCGTGCGTAACCGCCGCACCCGCGCCGCGTTCGCCCGCGACGAAGCACTGCTCGTCGAAGCGGCCCGCACCACGACGTTCAACCAATTCCACCAGGTCGTCGAGTACTGGCAACAACACGCCGATCCCGACGGCACCGAACAAAGCGACCTCGACCGCCGCGACCGGCGCCGCGTGTCGTTGAACGAGACCTTCGGTGGCAGCTACAGCGGTTCGATGCTGTTGGATCCGCTCAGCGGGGCCACCGTCTCGAACGAACTCGGGCGGTTGGAACAAGAACTGTTCGACGCCGACTGGGCCGACGCCAAGACGCGCCTCGGCCATGATCCGGTCGTCGCCGATCTGGGGCGCACCCCCGACCAACGCCGCGCCGACGCCCTCGTCGAAATGGCGAAACGGTCCGCGACCATGCCCGCCGGTGGCCGCCCACCCAAACCCCTGTTCACCCTGTTGCTCGGGTCCGATGCCTTCAGCCACTTGATGCAACTGGCCAGCGGGCAGGTCGTGCCCCCCTCAGCGTTGTTGCCGTGGATCGCGGATGCCGACCTCGAACGCGTCCTGTTCGACGGGAGCCGCTCGCGGGTCATCGACGTGTCCTACAAGCGCACGTTCACCGGCGCCCTCCGCCGCCTCATCGAAGTCCGCGACCAACTCTGCTACCACCACTACTGCGACATCCCCAGCCACAAATGCCAGATCGACCACATCCAACCCTGGATCAACGGTGGCATCACCAGCCAAGACAACGGGCGAGTCGCCTGCGGCTACCACAACCGCCTCCGCCACCGAAGACCACCCCCGCCCGACTGAACCGTCGGGCGCACGAAGACCGATAGGAAAACGGGGCCGTAGGGTCCGGGCCATGCTCGAGATCGAAGTGCAGGGTCAGAAGGTGCCGTCGCTGGGGTTCGGGACCTGGCAGCTCAGTGGGAACGAGGCGCGCGAGGCCACTCGCCACGCCTTGGAGATCGGGTATCGCCAGATCGATACCGCCCAGGCGTACAAGAACGAGGACGAAGTCGGGCGTGCGATCTCCGAGAGTGGCGTCGCCCGGGATGAGATCTTCCTGACGACGAAGCTCGTGGGGGAGACGCTCACCGGCGACCGGGTCGGTCCGGCGGTCGACGAGAGCCTCACCAAGTTGGGTACCGACTACGTCGATCTGCTGTTGATCCATTGGCCGAACGCCGAGGTTCCCCTCGGTGAGACCCTCGAGGCGATGCGCCGCCAGCAGGACGCGGGCAAGGTTCGTTACCTCGGGGTCAGCAACTTCAAGGGACCCCTGCTGCTCGAAGCCCTCGAGCATGCGGCCATCCTCGCCGATCAGGTCCCGTACCAGCCGGGCCGCACGCAGAACACGTTGCGAGCGATCGCCGTCGACCGGGACGTCATGATCACCGCCTACTCGCCGCTTCGGGGTGAGGGGATGAAGGCACCCGAGCTGGCGGCGGTGGCGCAGGCCCACGCGAAGTCGGTGCAACAGGTGGCGTTGCGCTGGTTGCTCCAGCAGGAGAAGGTGTCGCCGATCCCCCGTTCGGCCGACCCCGATCATCGTCAGGCGAACTTCGGGGTCTTCGACTTCGAACTCGACGACGAGGAGATGGCCCGCATCAGTGGCATCACCGTCCCTCCGCCACCGGACTGACCCACCCGATCGGTCGATCCGAAATATGACCACTTCGGGCTATGGCGACCAGATGGTGGGATTCGGAACAATTGGGGAGTTCGGGCACTCGGTCCGGGGGGGAACTGACTTGGCCCGCATCGTGATCGTGGACGACAACGCCGACATCCGACAGCTCCTCCGGGACTATCTGTCGATCGACGGCGAGGGTCTCGAACTGGTCGGGGAAGCGACCAACGGAGCCGAAGGCATTCGGGTCGTCGAGGAATTGCGCCCCGCCGCCGTCATCCTCGACTGGCAGATGCCCGTTCTCGAGGGCCCGGCGGCCGTGCCAGGCATGCGGGCCGCCGTTCCCGACCTGGTGATCGTGATGTACAGCTCGCGGGGGTCCTACGCCCAAGACGAGGCATTGGCTGCCGGGATCGACCGCTACATCGACAAGGGATCAGGACCGGCCGCCGTCATTGCCACCCTCCGGGAGCTGCTGGCCTGACCGAGGGGCCGGTCTGCCACGATGGTGGTGATGCGTGGACTCGTTCTCATCGTCTTCCTGGTCGCCATTGGTGCGGCGATCCTCTACTGGTGGCGGGCACGCCAAGCCGCGAAGGCCGCCACCGCAGAGCCCGTCGTCGATCCGCTGCGACGCGATGCACGCGGCATCGACCCCCGCAAGATCAAAGTGGGTGACGTCGTCGCCCACGACGGTCGAGACTTCCTCGTGCGCGGCACCCTGGCCATGGATGAGGACGGGTTCACGTGGCAAGAACATCACCTCGATGACACCACCACTCGTCGCTGGCTCTCGGTCGAGGACGACGAAGAACTCGAGATCGTCCTGTGGGAGTCGGCGGATGCGCCCGATCTGCAGCCAGGAGCGACCGATCTCACCTATGACGGAACGGCCTTCCGTCGCAAAGAGCAGGGTCAGGCCACCTTCACCGCCAGCGGCGCCACCGGCACGGCTCCGTCGGGATCCGTCGAGTACGCCGACTACACCGCCGGCGACCGCCGCCTGTCGTTCGAGCGTTTCGGCACGGGCGCTGACTGGGAGGTGGGCATCGGTCGGACGTTGAACGAGCGTGAGCTCGACATCTACCCGACCACGTCGTGACCGTCGCACTTGATCAGGCCAGGGCGGAAGAGTCCTCGTTGCGGGCCCGACTCGCCGCTGCCGTGACCGAGCGAGCACGCGCCGCTCGAGAAGCTGACCGCCTCGAGTCGCGGGCCGCACTTCCAAATGCCGGGCCCGCCGTCTCCTCCGCGGCGATCGCGCAGCACGGCCTCGCCGATCAGGCCGCAGAGCGCATCGAGTCGTTGCGGGTGGCTTTGCGCCGAGCCGAAGCCGTCGTCGTCACCCTCGAAGCCGCGCTCGACGCTGGCGGCGCCCCGCAAGAGCACTGAGTGCACGCTCGACTCGAGGTGCCCTACATCGATGCATCCGCCGAACAACTGGTGTGGCAACTCGACGCGCCGCTCCAGTCGGCTTTGGCCGTCGGCCACGTGGACTGGTCGTGGTGCACCCTCGAGCTCCGCCTGCTCGGGGCTTCCCACCAAGTCGTCGTCCGTGGTCACGACGGAGCGGGATGCAGCGAGCTCGTGGCCTGTCGACCCGGCGGGAGCGACGGTCTCCCCGAAGCGGTGTCTGACCAGAGGGCCGGGTTGCACTATCGCTTCGACTCGTCCGTCTTGCGGGTCACGGCCGAGGCCATGGCCGACCAAGCGACGGCGCTGGTCGATCGCCTGTCTGACCATGCGCAGGCGCTCGTCGGATCGTTTCCGGGGTCGCCCCACGCGGTCACGGCGGTCGAGGTGGTCGCGAGTGGCTGGCGCACCTGGCACCTCTATCCCCAGACCGGACAGATCGTGACCACGGCGACGCAGGTGGAGCGCGCATGACCCCCCGCAACCATCGCATCGGTGCGATCGCGCTGATCCTCGTCGGGATCCTCGCCGTCGGGGCGGTGACGCTCGGAACCCGGGGGTCGGTGCGTAAGCACGTGGGCGAGACCTACACGTTGGTGAGTTCGGACAACCGGACGCGCACGACGGAGTATTCGGCCAAGGGCAAGCCCTCGGCGGTGGCGGCGTCGATCGCCTCGAAGTGGAAGCCCTCCGAGCGGCTCACCGATCCGAGCGGGTTCTTCCTCCGCTACCGCAATGACATCGTCGTCGTCACCGCCGGCCCCGAAGGACAGGGGTCGCGGATCCACGTGGACGACGAACGTCGGGGCTACGCCCGCTGGTATCCCTATGTCGGGGGGTACTGGGGCACGTTCTCGGGTCCGGGTGAGGGGTTCCGCGGGGGCGGTCCGGGGGCCGGCAAGTGAGGCGCATCTTCCTCGCCGTGATGGTGACCCTCTTCGCCCTCTTCGTGCCGGCCAGTCCCGCCTCGGCGCTGCCGATCCTCGACCCCGGTGACGCCGTCGAACTCGCCAACACGCTCGCCGACGCCACCGAGGAACAGGACGTCTGCTACGGGTGGGTGGTGAAGGTCGACGATCAGAACGGGTTCAGCGGGGCCTCGTTTGATCGAGGCTCGTCGCTCGGCCCCGACACCGACCCGTTCGCTCCGGCGTGCACGCCCTCGGTGGTCTTCGTGGCCGACATCATCTACACCTCCGAACTCTCGGAGGCGGTCGACACCGCAACGATTCGCGTGCTGAGCACGCTCGCGGTGGACTTCGACGCCAATGACCTGAAGAAGTTCGGGGTGAGCGAGTCGGCCCTGCTTGGCGACAATGACGACCGGGCCCTCATGGCCGCCGTCTCCGCCCTCCCTGCCCTGGTGGCCGAAGCCGGCTTGGCGCCGCCCGTCCCGGTCGAAGAGACGACCGGGACGATCCCGGCCGCCGACCGTCCCACGGGTGCAGGCGGGTCGGATCGTCTCCGGAACTACGGCGCCCTCTACTTCCTGGCCGGCCTCGTCCTCGCCAGCGGAGCCGGTTGGCTCATCTATTCCCTCGTTGCTTCGAGCGCTCGGTCCCGACCGGTGCACGCCGTCCACTTCACCGACCTGCCTCACCACGACGACCCGTGACCGGAGCCGCTCCATGGATCTCTTGACCGACCTCGCCAATGGCCTTCTTTCCGGCCTCGGCTACTCCGCCATCGGTGTGGCTCTGCTCGCCCTCGGATTCAAGGTCATCGACCTGATCACGCCCGGCGACCTGAATGACCTCGTCTACAACCAGCGCAACGTCAACGCCGCCCTGGTCGCATCGTCGGGGCTGCTCGGCATCGGGTTCATCATCGTGACGGCCATCCTCACCTCGGAGGACAGCTTCACCCGAGGGGTGGCCGACGCCGCCGGCTACGGATTGCTCGGCATCGTCCTGTTGGCGGTCTCCTTCAAAGTGGTCGACGCGCTGACGCCGGGCGACCTCGGCATCATCTGCACGGACACCGAGCCCCATCCGGCCGTCTACGTCACCGCCGTCATCCACTTGGTGATGGGAGCGGTGCTGGCGGCCGCCATCTCGTGACGTCGGCGGCGGTCGGCCGGGACGCTGTTCTGGGAGGCGCGCACCGCTTTCCGCAGCGACTGGCTCGCGGTCTGTTGTTGTTCGCGGCGTTCGTCTGTGCGGCGTGTGGGCTCGTCTACGAACTGGCGCTCATCACCCTCGGCGGGTACCTCATCGGCAACACGGTGCAACAGGCCTCGATCGTGTTGTCGGTCTTCGTCTTCGCCATGGGCCTGGGCGCGCTCGCCGCCAAACGACTGCAACGCCGCCCGGTCGTGGCCTTCGCCGCCATCGAGGGGGCGCTGGCGTTGGTCGGCGGGCTCTCGGTCCTCGGTCTCTACGCAGCCTTCGCGTGGCTCGATCTCTATCAACCGGCACTTGTCGTGGTCGCGCTGGCTGTCGGCGCACTGATCGGGGCCGAGATCCCGGTGCTCATGGTGCTCATCCAGCGCATTCGTGAGCAGGCGGTGGGTGACGCCGTCGCCGACCTCTTCGCCGCCGACTACATCGGGGCACTCGTCGGCGGCCTGGCCTTCCCGTTCCTGCTCCTCCCCCTGTTCGGACAGATAGAGGGCGCCCTCGTCGTCGGCGCGGTCAACGTGGCCGCCGCCACCATCGTCGTGGGTGGCGTGTTCGGTGGTTCCCTGACCCGGCGACAACGGGTGGCGGTGGCGGGCGGGCTCGCATCTGTCCTCGCCGTGTTGGCAGCGACGGCGCTCCTGGCGTCGGACTTCGAGACGTCAGCCCGACAGGCCCTGTTCGAAGACCCGATCGTCCACGTCGAGCGCAGCGCGTACCAAGAGCTGGTTCTGACCGAGTCGGTCGACTTCACCGGACGCCACGACATCCGCCTCTTCCTCAACGGCGACCTACAGCTGTCTTCGATCGACGAGTACCGCTATCACGAGTCGCTCGTCCACCCCGCCATGGCCGGCAACCGCCGGCGCGTACTGGTCCTCGGGGGTGGAGACGGGCTCGCCATCCGCGAGGTGCTCCGCTACCCGGACGTGGCCGAGGTCGTGAACGTCGAACTCGACCCCGCGGTCACCCGGCTCGGACGCGACGACGTCCGACTCGCGGCGCTGAACGGCGGCGCACTTTCCGATGAGCGGGTCCGCGTCGAGCATGCCGATGCCTTCAGCTGGTTGCGATCCGACCACGGACTCTTCGATGTGGTGATCGCCGACTTCCCCGACCCGGAGGACATGGCGTCGGCCAAGCTCTACTCCCTCGAGCTCTATCAGTTGGTGGGCAACGCGCTGGCCCCGGGAGGGCGGGTCGTCGTGCAGGGTGGGTCGCCCTACTTCGCGCCCGATGCCTTCTGGTGCGTCGAAGCGACGATGGCGGCCAGCGGCCTGCAAACCGTGGCGTACTCGGCCGATGTCCCTTCCTTCGGCAACTGGGGATTCGTGCTCGGCACCCACACCTCGCCCGATGGACCGCCGGCACTCCAGATGCCGACGCCCACACCTGCTGGCCTGCGCTATCTCGACGCCGGAGTTCTGGCGGCGGCCGGGACCTTTCCACCGGATCGGGCCCGCCGTGCGGTCGAGATCTCCACCCTGGTCGACCCCACGATCGTGGACTACCAGCGCAAAGGTTGGCGGGACTACTGATGAACAGCCCTGAGTTTTTTTCGAACGAGCCCTGAGTAGAGTCGCTCGATGCCTGACAGCGACGAGTTTCGGATCGAGTCCGTTCGCGACGAGACCCACGCCGTGATCATGGTGAGCGGCGAGCTCGATGCGGCCACCGGTCGCCAGCTGCATGCCGAACTCGTCGAGATGTTCAGCGCCGGCATCGACCGGGTCGTCCTCGACCTGCGGCGCCTGACGTTCGTCGACTCCTTCGGTCTCGGGGTCATCGTGTCGGCCAAGAAGCGGCTCAGCCAGGAGGGCAACTCCCTGTGCCTCGTGGCCGACGAGACGCAGCGCAACCTTCGCCGCATCCTCGAGATCACGGGTCTCGATCGTGTACTTCCGGTGCATCCGACGGTCGCCGACGCCGTCGACGACTGTTTGAAGGCCTCCGCCGCCTAAATCAGTAGGCGGCTGGTCACGCCGACCGCACGGCTCGCCAGCACCGTACGCAGATCGAGCCCTCCGCCGCGGAGATCTCCAATTCGTCGCAGCACCCGTCGACCAGCCGGCGACCGATCGAACCCGTCTCGAGCGGATCGGCGGGGAGATCGATACGGCGCACGGCCCGAGCGTTCGATGTTCCGGCCGTCACCGACATCCGGACACCTCCGGTCGCCCGTTCGGCCATGACGCGGGCGTGTCCGACGCCGCCGGCCTTGACGACAACGTGCAAGAAGAACTCGGTCGCCACGGACACCAGGTCGGAATTCGTCCCGCCGTCGATGCCTTGGTCGAGAAGCCAGGTTCCGAGACGCCGCCGGGCCTCCGCAAGACTCTCGACCGAAGCTGCAAGTTCGA
>JBKJLU010000345.1:0-10739 GCA_046596815.1 Acidimicrobiales bacterium
CCTTGATCGACTGGCGGTAGACGAAGTCGGAGTCGCCCGGATCCTTGGGGTAGCGCTCGGCGAACCACGCCTGCAGGATCGGGACGACCTCGGCGTAGGCGTCGAACATGCGGTCCATGTCGCCGATGTAGCGCAGGCCGAGCGGCGTCGCCATGATCTCGGGATCGCGGTAATAGCGATACCGGCCCTCGGTGCGCATGTCGTAGGCGATGTAGCGCGTCGACTGCTCGAGGTAGGCCATGAGCCGGCCCCACTCGAGGACCTTGGTGAGCAGGTTCGACGCCTGCTCGCACGCCAGGTGCACCCCGGCCAGCTGGGCGATGGAGTCGTCGCCGTACTCGAGGAACACCTTGTCGTAGAGCTGCTCGGCCCGTTCGAGGCCGACGGTGGCATCGACGGTGGCGTCGCCGCTGATGTCGAGCTCGCCCACGAACTCGTCGAGAAAGAGGCGACGGAGGCTCTTGGGGCTGCGGCTGTAGCGGGCGAACAACGCCCCCTTGACCACCTCGGGCAGGTTGACCAGTGCGAACACCGGCTGGTCGAGGTTCGTGAAATACCGCCGGAGGACTTCTTCCTCGTCGGAGGTGAATGACTCAGCCGTGTAGAGCACCGCCGCCGAGGTTACGGCGCGCGACCCCCTCCCCCGCGGACTCTGTGGTCGACTCCCCCGAGGCCGGCGTCGGGAGCGCCAGCGAGCAGCCGGCAGCCGAGCGGCCCTGGCTGCTCCGCGGGAGATACAGCCTCGGCCCGGAGGGCGGCGCCGCCGAGCGAGGCCATGAATCAGTGCAGCAAAACCAACTTGCCGAGCTGGGCGCCGGCTTCGAGGCGTTCGAGGGCCCGGGGGAAGCCCTCGAGGCCCTCGACGACCTCGTCGACGGCCACGGCGGCGCCGCCCGATCCGACCACCTTGGAGACGGCGGCGAACTCGGCGTACGACCCCATGGTCGAGCCGATGATTTCGTGCTGTTTGAAGAACAGGCGGGGCAGGCTGATCTCGACCTTGGATCCGGCGGTGCCGCCGCACGTCACGAGCCGCCCGCCGGGGGCCAAGGCCCGCAAGGATCGGTCCCACGTGGCCGCCCCGACGTTCTCGAAGACCACATCGGCCTTGATCGGGAACTCCTCGCCCGAGTCGAAGGCCCCGGCGGCGCCCAGGTCGAGCGCCCGCCGGCGCTTGGACTCATCGCGCGACGTCACGAACACCTGAGCCCCCATGGCCAGGCCCAGCGCCAGACCGGCGCTGGAGACGCCGCCGCCCACGCCGACGACCAACATCGACTCGCCCGCCCCGAGGCGGGCCCGACGCAGCATGCGCCACGCCGTGAGGTGGCACAGCGGATAGGCGGCGGCCTCGGCCCATCCGAGTTCGGCCGGCTTGGGAAGAACGTTCTCGGCCGGCACGACGACCAACTCGCTGTGGGTGCCCCACCGGTGCTCGCCGAGGATCCCGAACGCCCGGCACAGCGGCGACTCGCCGGACAAACAGGTCGGGCACCGCCGGCACGAGATGGCGGGGTTGAGCACGACCTCGTCGCCGACCGCTACCGACGTCACGTCCTCGCCGATCGACTCGATCACCCCGGCGCCGTCCGCTCCGGGCACGTGGGGCACCGGCGGCTTGGGCAAGCCCCGGGTCACCCACAGGTCCATGTGGTTCAGGGCGCTGGCGACGACCCGCACGCGCACGTCGCCCGCCGCAGGCTCGGGGATGTCGATCTCGCCGAAGCGATAGTTCCCGGGGGATTCGTCGAGGATCCAGCTCTGCATGCCCTCAGACGACCACAAGGCCTCAGACCACCACAAGTAACGCGTCGGGTTCCACTCGGATCGACAGGGAGCGGCCGCGGTCGACGACCTCTCCGTCGAGCCACACCGACAACGGCTTGTCGAGGTCGAACTGGACGGCCGCAGTCCGCCGGACCTTGATGCCCGGATGCGGCAGGTGGGTGCCCGTCGGGAGGCGCCGCCGCACCTTCCACAGATCGCCGACGGCGATGCGTGCATCGAAGGTGTCGAGCACGCCGTCGTTGGGATGAGCTTTGGGACCGAGGTTCCACGGCCCCACCCACTGGGCGTTCATGGCGACGACGGCCCGCGTCCACAAGGGCGACCGGGCCACGAGGTGGGCGATGAAGAGGTGGAGGCGCCCGTCGACGAGCACCTGGCCGAGGTCGACGGGAAAGGTCATCGCATCGGCCGAACGCAGTCGGGATTCGTCGCCGGGAGCGGCCAACGTCCGTCCGAGGTCACCACCGAGAAGGCCGAGCACGGGGTAGGGCCGCCCCTCGGCCCGCGCCTGCTCGAGGACGAAGCGGGCATCGGCGTCGTCGCGCACGATCTCCCCGTCGGACGGCAATGGCGCCGCCCATCCCCAGATCTGCCCCTTTTCGATGGTCACGCCGACACGACCGACGACGCCGACACCACCCCACGGAACAAGCGATCCGCGGCCTCCCGGCACGCCTGCTTCGTGGCCACCTCCTCGGCCGCCGACGCCATCTGACGCAACAGGTCGATGAGTTGCTTGACGTTGCGGACGAAGTCGCCCCCGGTGATGTCCTCGTCCTCGATGGTCTCCGCCAGGTCCTCGCCGAACGCCCAGCCATAGGCCAGGCCGAGGAACCCGGGGTCGGGAAGGCGGGTGAGCGGCAGGCCGGCGTCCTCCTCGGCCAGGTTCAGCTCGCGGGCGATGTACTCCACGCTCGACCAGCGGTCGCGCATCGATCCAGGTGGAAACCAGGGCGCGGGCCCGGCGCCGGGACCCCGGGTCTCGTAGGTGAACGTCGACGCCAGCCCGGCCACCTCCGCTGCCGAGAGCCCGTCGAAGAGCCCCGAGCGCAGGCATTCCGCCACCAGGAGATCGCTCTCGTGGTAGAGCGAACGCAATCGCTCGCCCGCCGGCGTGAGCGACCACCCGTCGATGTATCCCCATGCCTCGAGCACCCGGAGTACGCGGTCGAAGAGCCGGGCCAACGACTCCGAGCGTCCCTGGGCCGACCGCTCGATGGTGCGCAGCTCGCGCTGCTTCTGCTCGGCCTGCCACGCCGCCCGCAGGTGGGTCTTGAGGTCAGGGCACTCGGTCACCGGATGGGTGGCCACTCGCTCCCCCAACGCCATGGCCCGCGCCCCGCGGCCACGGAGCGCCTCGCCCGATCCTCCCTCACCCTTGAGACGCACCCGACGCAGCGAGTCCGCCACTTGCTTGGTGAACGTGTGGTTGTTGGGTGCATAGGGCGTCGGCATCTCCACCGAGCCGAGGGATCGTGGTGGAGCCGGGAAGTCGCGGCTGGTCAACAGCTCCTTTCGACCGGACAGGTTGACGACGCCGAGCACCTTGCCGCCCTTGCGGTGGGCTGTCGTGACGACGGCCACTCGCCCCCCCGACGACTGCCCGGGGACGACGAGCACGTCGCCGGGTCCGAGGCGGTCGAGGGCCCGTTCGATGTCGGCCTTCGCCGCTCGGCCAGAAGATTGCCGTCCCGCCTGCTCCGCTTCGCCGCGGAGTCGCCGATACTCGGCGATGTCGCCGAGTTCGCAGGCCGCAGCCTCGGAATGGGCGGCGATCTCGCGCCCGAGCGACGCCAAGCGCCGCTCGTCGCGCACGACGGCGGCGTCGGATCGGTACTGGGCGAACGAGAGGTTGAGCAGATGGTGGGCCTCATCCGGCTCGTAACGGCGCACCAGATTGACGGCCATGTTGTAGGTGGGTCGGAACGCCGACGTCAGCTCGTAGGTCCGCGTCGACGCCAGCGATGCCACTTGGTCGAACGGAACGAAGGGCGACCACAACACGATGCCGTAGCCCACGTCGTCGATGCCCCGGCGACCGGCCCGCCCGGTGAGTTGGGTGTACTCCCCCGGCGTCAGCTTCTCGTGGGTCTCGCCGGTGAACTTGGTCAGCTTCTCGATGACCACCGACCGAGCTGGCATGTTGATGCCGAGGGCCAGGGTTTCGGTGGCGAACACGACTTTCACCAACGCCCGGGTGAAGCACGCTTCGACCGCCTCCTTGAAGGGGGGCACCATGCCCGCGTGGTGGGCGGCGACGCCCGCTTCGAGGCCCGAGAGCCAACGCCCGTAGTCGAGCACCCGCAGGTCGGCTTCCGAGAGGGCTCGCACCTTTTCTTCGACGATGGCGCGGATCTCGGCGCGCTCGTCTGTCGTCGTCAGCCGCACCCCATGGTTGATGCACTGGCTCACGGCGTCGTCGCAGGCGGCCCGGCTGAAGATGAAATAGATCGCCGGCAGCATGCGGCGCTCGCCCAAAAGCTCGATGACGTCAGCCCGACGGGGGGTGAACAGGCGACCGCTGCGCACCGGGCGCGGCCCCTCCCGTGCCAAATTCTCGGCCTCGGCGTTGGGGCGTCCGTCGACCAGCGTCGGCAGGAGTAGCGGGCGCTCGAGGCTGCGATCGCCCACGAGGTAGAGGTTGTGCAGTTGAACGGGCCGCTTCTCCTCGATCACCGTCTCGGTCGCACCCCGGACGGTGCCGATCCAGTCGGCGAACTCCTCGGCGTTGCTGACCGTGGCCGAGAGGCACACCAGGTCGACCTCCTGGGGCGTGTGGATGATGACCTCCTCCCACACCGGCCCCCGGTAGGCGTTCTGCAGGTAGTGCACCTCGTCGAGCACGACGTACCGCAGCCGCTCGAGGGCCCTGGATCCTCCATAGATCATGTTGCGCAGGACTTCCGTGGTCATCACGACGATGGGAGCGTCGCCGTTGACGGCATTGTCGCCGGTGAGCAGTCCCACCACATCGGGCCCGTGGCGGGCCACCAGATCGCGGTACTTCTGGTTCGACAGCGCCTTGAGAGGCGTCGTGTAGAACGCCTTGCCCCCCTCGGCCAGCGCCTTGGCCACGGCGTACTCGGCGACCACCGTCTTGCCCGAACCGGTGGGCGCAGCCACCACCACCGAGCGGCCGGCGTCGAGGGCGTCGAACGCCCGGATCTGGAACGGATCGAGGTCGAACCCGACCGACGCGGTGAACTCGGCCCGGCTCACTGATGCTTCCGGGCGATCCACGAAGACGGTTCTACCGCTTCAGCAACTTCCCGATCAGGATGCTGGCCTCGTAGAACAGGTACATCGGTCCGGCCATCGCCAGCAGGGTGATCGGATCCTGGCTCGGCGTCACGACGGCCGCGAAGACGAAGATGCCGATGATGGCGCCCCGCCGCCACTTGCGCAGTTGGGCACTCTTGAGGATCTTCGCCAACTGCAGGAAGACCAGCAGGATCGGGAACTCGAAGGAGATACCGAAGGCCATCACGACCAGCAGGTAGAGCCGGAGGTACTTCGAGGGGCTGAACAGTGGCACCAGGTTCGGCCCACCGACGGCGATGAGGAAGTCGAGCGCCTTGGGAAACGTGCCGACGGCGACGGCGGCGCCGGCGGTGAACAGCACCACCGACGAGACGATGAACGGGATGGCGTAGCGCTTCTCGTTCTTGTGCAGGCCGGGCGTGACGAAGCGCCACAGCTGCCACAGGATCACGGGGGCGGCGAGGATGAAGCCGATGAACAGGGCCAGCTTGATGCGGGTCGAGAACCCCTCGAGCGGGTCGATGACGACCAGCTGGCACGACTTGCCCTTCTGCGCCTTGCAGTAGGGATCGACCAGGAAGTCGAGGGCCCGGTTCGACAGGAGGAAGCCGATGATCGCGCCCACGAGCAGGGCGCCGACCGACTTGACGATGCGCCCCCGCAGCTCGCCGAGGTGCTCGCCGAGCGTCATGCGGTCGGCTTCGGCCGGCGCGGCTGGGTCCGTTCCGCCCTTGCCCTTCGTGTCCTTGTCGTCGTCGAGCAGGGTCACGCGGACTTCTCTTCCGTGGACGACGGCAGGTCACTCCAGAGGAACTTCTGCTCGACCGCCGGAGCATCTGGCGAGACCGTCGGCCCGTCGGGGGAAGGCGGTGTCGGGGGCCCGGCGATCGGGGTCTGCATGGCGTCGCGCAGCTCGTTCTGGAAGCCGCTGCTCATGCGCCGCAGCTCGGACAACACGCGACCGGCCTGGCGGGCGGCGTCGGGAAGGCGCTCGGGCCCGAGCACCAGAAGCGCGACGACGAGGATCACGAGGATCTCGGGTGCACCAATACTTCCCATCGCTACTGGCCTGTGCCTCTCATGTCCGGGAAAGTCTACGAGGCGGGAGAGCCGGACGGACGTGTCCGGAGGGCCAACTCGGGCACAGCGGCCCGCAATGCCATGGCTTCACCCCGGAGCTCGGCTGCCGGCGTGCGCAGCTCCGAGAACGCAGCCACTTCCCGGCGAAGCGCCGAAGCGTCCCGGGCGAGACGCCGCATCGCCAAGGCGATCGGCCCCGCCACCACGACCGCGACCACGACGGGCACCAACCAGATCACCGAGAGGTGACCCTACCTACTCCTACTCCTCGGAGCGGCCAACCGGCATGGTGAGGCGGTCGAACCAGCCGTCCTCCTGCAGCAGGAGGTGGAACTCGAGCAGGTCGTCGTAGTTCAACACCGGGCCGGACTTGGGCTCGTCGAGCTCGGCCGGCAGGCTCCACACGGCCAGGCGCACCCCGGAGGACACGAGCAGATCGACGACCCGTTGCTCGGCGAACTTCGACACCGCCACCGTGCAGTCGGGGCAGCGGAAGGCGTAGGAGCCCTGGTTGTTGGACGCACAGACCTGCACGCTCACGTCTCGAGACGTCAACTCGACGTCCCCACAGCTCGGACAGCTCGCTCGGATGGTTGCCACCAAGGTCTCCCTTCGTTGCCTCGGCTTCCCCATCGACTCGTTCTCCTCGGGAGTTGAGCGTCATCCCGCATGGGCTACGCGATACGACGAGCTTGGACGATCCGTACCCTTTGTGAAATAGCGCCTTCGCGCCATTCCCGAGGACCGGCCCGGACTAGTCCGTTCGGGGGGGCCCAGAATGACCTCAAGGATCTGCGCCGGTCCTTCCGATCGAGAGGCATGCAAGAAGGCGTGGTCCAGTACCTGGCACAGGTCCTTCGCGGCCTCTCCCTTGGTGCCGATCCCATCCGGTTGCTGCACGACGCGCTGAGCGGCGCCATCGCCGCCTCGTCGGGTCGACACGGGGTCATCGTCGGCCTGGTGGATGGGACGCCGTCGATCGTGGCCGCCTCGGGCACGACGCCCCGCATCGTGATGGACACCGCCCAGGCGTGTATGAGCGAAGGGCGCCTGGCCCGCCGACGCGATGCCGCCATCGGCACCGGGGCCATCGCCGAGCCGATCCGCATCGGGCACCGCATCGTCGGGGCCATCGCCATCGGCGGCGACCCCCTCGGTCTCGATGCGGCCCCCCTCCCCCTCTTCGCCGATGCCGCCGGGATGGCGTTGGCCCGTCGCCCATCGGTGGGGCGGGCCTCGGTGCCCGACTTCTCCGAGGCCCTCCTGCAGGTCGGTTCCGACCTCGATCAGACGGCCGTGCTCACCCGAGTGTTCGAAGCGGCCGAGCAGCTCTTCGGCGCCCTCGGTGGGTTCTGCGTCATCCCCGACGGTGACAACTGGCGGGTCGCGCAGTATCGCGGCATCACCGCCGCCGATCTCCGCAATGCCGCCCGCCACCCGGACTTCCGGGGTTTCGTGGCGTCGGTCAACCTTCGGGTCGAGCCGCCCACCCATCCCGTCGTGGCCGGTCTGGTGCAAGGTGCCGAGACCGCGGTCTCGGTGCCCCTGGTCGCCGCCGGCCGTCGCCAGGGCTTCCTCGTGCTGCTGCTCGGCGACGCTCCCGATCAGGTCGGCCAGGGCCTGTTGCTGGCGTTCGCCAACCAGGTGGCCATGATCCTCCGCTCGAGCGACCTGGCCCAGAAACTGCGAGATCACGAGCAGCGCTTGGCCTCCGTGGTGCACAGCTCGCCCAGCCCGTTGATGCTCATCGATGACAAGGGTTGCTTCGTCCTCGTGAACGGGGCGGCCGCCGAGCTCTTCCACCTGCCCGAGGCGTTTGCCGTCGGCCAGCCCGTGGCCGGCCGGCTCAACCACGAGTCGCTGGAGTCGATGGTCGAGGCCGAGGGCGAGAGCCAGATGGAGGTGCTGTTGGGCACGCCGCCCGACCGGCTCTACCTGGCATCGATCCGGCGGATGCGAGCTCCCGGCGGGCGCGACCTCGGACGCATCCTGGTGCTCGAGGACGTGACCAAGCAGCGTGAAACCGACAAGATCAAGAACGACTTCGTCTCGGTCATCGGTCACGAGTTGCGCACGCCCCTGACCGTCGTCAAGGGCTACGTGAAGATGCTGGCCATGAAGGGTGCCTCGATCGACCAGGCATCTCTCGACACCTGCATCAACGCGCTCACGAACAACACCGGTCGACTCGAGCGGCTCATCGAGGACCTGCTGTTCGTCTCGTCGATCGAGTCGCGGCGACCCACCCTCGACCTGCAGCCGGTCGACGTCGGGCAGGTGCTCGACGAGTTCGCCGGCGGCCGGGTGATGGTCTCGAGGCCTCGGCGGCCGATGCCGGTGCAGCTCGATCGGGCCAAGCTCGACCAGATCCTTCACCACCTTCTCGACAACGCCATGAAGTACACCGAGGGCGAGATCCAGCTGGCCATCGTCGACACCGACGAGCACCTCGAGATCCGCATCGACGACAGCGGTCCCGGCATCTATTCCGGTGATGTACCGCAGCTCTTCGAACGCTTCCGCCAGCTCGACGGATCCTCCACCCGCACCCATGGCGGCACGGGACTCGGGCTCTACATCTGCCGACGCCTCGTCGAACTCATGGGCGGCAAGATCTGGTGCGACAGCCGTCTCGGCGTCGGCAGCCGGTTCGCCTTCACCCTTCCCAAGGAGGGACCCATCCACGGCATCCGGGAGCAGGAGGCGCTGTACCCGAGCTCCGGGGCGTCACTGGGATGACGTTGATCTAGAACTACGGCGTGGATCCGATCCTGCGGCCCCCCATCGGCTTCGCCCATCGGGGGGCACGGGCGCATGCGCCGGAGAACACCATCGAGAGCTTCACGTTGGCCCTCAAGCTGGGGGCCACCGGCCTCGAGAGCGACGTGTGGATGACGGCCGACGGCGTCGCCGTGCTCGACCACGACGGCGTGGTGCGCAGCGGGCTGCGTCGCCGCCCCATCGGCACCGTCGCCCGAGCCGACCTGCCACCGTGGATCCCGACACTCGAGGAGCTGTACGCGACGTGCGGCACGTCGTTCCACCTGAGCCTCGATGTCAAGGATCGTGCAGCGGCGGAACCGACGATGGCCATCGCCCGCGCCGCCGGGAATGGCGCCATCTCCCGGCTGTGGCTGTGTCATCCCGACTGGCTCGTGGTGCGGGACTGGAGGGCCGTCGACCCCGACGTGCGCTTGGTCGACTCCACGCGCTACCGCCGTATGAAGGATGGCGCCGAGCGCCGCGCCGCCGACCTCGCCGATGCCGGCATCGATGCCGTGAACCTCCATCACAGCGACTGGAGCATGGGCTTGGCCACCCTCTTCCACCGCTTCGAGCGGTTGTGCTTCGGGTGGGACGCCCAGTTCGAGCGCGTCCTCTCCCAAATCCTGCACTACGGCCTCGACGGCGTCTTCAGCGACCACGTCGACCGCATGGTCGACGCCATCAAGGCCAACGACCTTTGATCGGTTCTACAACAACCCCACTCGTTGGATGGGGAAGACGCGGACGAAGGCTCGGCCGATGACGGCGTCCTCGTCGATGAAGGTCGGCCCGTTGTTGCAGAGGAACCGGCTGTCCTTGGAGTTCTCGCGGTTGTCCCCCATCAGCCAGAGTCGACCGGCTGGAACCTTCACCGGTCCGAAGTCGCCGGTCGTCTGATCGTCGGGGAGGTAGGTCTCGGGGAGTCGGCGACCGTTCACGAACACGCCTCCCTCCTTCCCTTCGACCTCGTCGCCGGCCAGCCCGATGACCCGCTTCACCAGATCCTTGATCGCCGGGTCGCTTTGGTCGCAGTCGGGACGCTCGAACACCACGAGATCGGCGCGGTTGACGTCGTGGAGGCGGTAGCTGATCTTGTTCACGAGGATGCGGTCACGGATGTTGAGCTGGGGCTCCATCGACGCCGAGGGGATGTAGAACGCCTGCACCAGGAAGGTCTTGACCACGAAGGCGACGAGCAACGCGGCCACGATGATGACGACCCACTCGATGGCCGAGCGCACGGCCCGCTTCGCCATCGTCGGCGGCTTGCGGTGTTGCGGAGGCGCGTCCGGGGTCTCGATCACGTGGGTCTGACGTTACCGTCTCGTCTTGGGAATCCTCGACGCGGCGGCGACCCCGGCGGCGCCCGCCCACTCGAAGAATGCCGGGTCGTCGGCGGGGGCCCGTCCCATGGTCGTCACCCGGATGCCGGCGGCGTCGAGCAGCGCTCCGACATCGGGGACGTCGACGGTGTCCGGGTCGGTGACCACGAGCTGTCCGGCCGCCAATTCGACTGCCGTACGTGAGTGGTGACTCGGTCCCTGATGGCGCTCGCGGGCGTCGGCTTCGCTGAAGCGAACCGCAAGAATGGGTACGCCGCCGAGCGCGGCGGTGGCATCGAGGATCGAGACCACGTCGAGTCCGGTGTGCCCGAGACGGGTGCCGGTCCCGACCACGCCAGGGCCGATCCCGGCTACGACCACGTCGGCGCCGAAGTGGCGGGCGAGCACGAGGGCGGAGTGGAGGTTCACGGCTTCGACGTCGCCGCCGAAGGCATTGCCGGCCGTGATGGTCAGGTCGACCAGCTGCGCGGCACGGAGCTGGTGGACCAGGTCGCTGAGGGC
>JBKJLU010000105.1:0-4124 GCA_046596815.1 Acidimicrobiales bacterium
GTCGTCGTGGTGGCCGCCGCCAATCCTCCTGAACAGGCCGCCGACGGGTGGGATTTGTCGGCCCCGCTGGCCAATCGCTTCTGCCACCTCGACTGGACGGTCGACGCCATGGGCTTCGCCCAGGGATTGGCCGGTGGCTGGAAGGCGCCGAAGGTCCCGTCGCTGCCCGACGGCTGGCTGCGCCAACTTCCGCTGGCTCGTGGACTGATCGCCGCCTTCATCACCGTGCGCCCCGCCCTCACCCTCGACGTGCCCACCGACGCCGCACGAGCAGGCCGGGGATGGCCGAGCCCACGCACGTGGGAGATGGCGGCCCGACTCTGGACGGCGGCCGAAGTGGCGGGCGCCTCGCCCGAAGCGCGCGCCGCCGTCGTCATGGGGGCCGTGGGCGAAGCCGCGGGCTTGCAACTGCTCACGTGGCAGTTGGAAATGGACCTGCCCGATCCCGAGGCCCTGCTCGCCGATCCCGACGGCATGGAACTGCCCGATCGCGGCGACCGCGCCTACGCCGTGCTGTCGGCGGTTGCCGCGGCCGTTGCCGCCGATCCGACGGTCGAGCGCTGGAACGCCGGGTGGAAGGTGCTGGCCAAAGCGGGCGAGCGGGCCCCCGACGTGGCCGCCGTCGCCGCCCGGGTGTTGGCCCAGTGCCGCCCCGAAGGCGCGGCCGCCCCGCCGGAGGTGAAGATCTTCGCCCCGCTGCTGCGGGATGCCGGCCTCCTCGCGTGAGCGACGTCCGCCCAGCAGAGCACCGAACGGTGCGCCTTGACCGGCACCACTTGTCGGCGGCCCGACTGTGGGCGGCCCACCGCTATCCCTACCTGGCGACGGCGCTGTTCGCGGCGACGGTGATCGAGCGCGACGGGCTCGGCGACGACGGTGTGGCCGTCGACGACCGGTGGAGGCTCTACGTCGAGCCCGACAAGGCGAATCGATGGAAGGTGGCCGAGCTCGGAGCGTTGCTCGTGCACCACACCGGCCATCTGGTGCGTGACCACGCCGGGCGAGCCGAGACCCTCGGCATCACCGCAACCACGGCCGAGCGGTGGTCGACGGTGGCCGACGCCGAACTCAACGACGACCTCGCCGACGCCGGCCTCACCATCCCCGGCGTGGCCATCCTTCCCGAGCACCTCGGCTTCGAGCGGGGCCGCCTGGCCGAGGAGTACTTCCACCGCCAGCTGGCCGAGGGCATCCCGGAGGGTGCGCCCACGTCCGATCACGGCAGCGGTGCCCATGGCCAGCACCGCGACTGGGAGAACCCGGACGACGGTGACGGTGACGCCGGGCCCGGGTTGTCCAAGCACGAGAGCGACCTCATGCGGGCCCAGTCAGCGCGCGACATCCTCGACGCCGTCCGCAACGGCCAGGGCAACGTGCCCGCCAGTTGGCAGCGCTGGGCCGAGGAGCTGCTCACTCCGGTGGTCGACTGGCGTCGAGCCCTGGCGGCCGAGGTACGTCGAGGGGTGCAGGCGGTCGCCGGCGCCGTCGACTATTCCTACCGTCGGCCGTCGCGCCGGGCGTCGGCGGCGCCGACCATCGTGTTGCCGGCCCTCGAGAAACCGGTGCCCGAAGTCGCGGTCGTGTGCGACACGTCGGCCTCGATGGGCGAGGCCGAGCTGGCGCGCGTCCTGGGCGAGGTCGAGGGCATTCTCACCAGCGTCGGACTGCGCTCGAGCGGGGTTCGGGTGCTCGCCGTCGACACGACCGTCCACACGGCCCGGCGGGTCTCGTCGGCCCGGCAGGTCGATCTCGTCGGCGGCGGTGGTACGGACATGGGGCGCGGCATCGAGGCCGCCGCCGCCTTACGGCCCCGACCTTCCGTCCTCGTCGTGCTCACCGACGGGGTCACGCCGTGGCCGGCGGTGGCGCCTCGCGGCATGCGGGTCGTCATCGGACTCATGTCCGGCTCGGTGAATGGACGGATGGCGGTGGCACCGCCGACGCCGACGTGGGCTCGCGTCGTTCGCATCGACCACGCCGACCTCGGTGGATGACCTCGTCGACGCGGCGATGGGCGCGCGGCCTGGCGCCGGTGACCGTCGAGGTCGCGTGCGGGGGTGAGCACCATCGAGTGCTGCTGCGGCGGGGCAAGGTCGTCCTCGAATCCCACGGCATCGGGGCCGAGGCGGCAGCCGTCGCCCTCGGTGCACCATCGCCACCCTGCTTCGAGGTCTACCGCAGCTGGCGGGCGCGCGAGCAATGGGAGATCGCGTTGCAACCGCGCGGCCCTGGCTTCCACCAGCTCTACCGCCGACCACCGCTACCGCCACCCCTGCTCGATCCCCTCGAACGCGGGATCGCCCGCAGCTGGGAGCGCCGAGCGGCGCGCGACGAGGGTCTCGCCGCGTACGTCCTGCACCGGTCGATTCGCGCCAAGGCCGAGCCGGCATTGGCCACGGCGTTCGACGTTGTCGTACAACAGCTCGGCGGTGGGCCGATCAAGCGACTCGAGTTGAGCATCGGTGCGCGCCCCTGGGCGTCGGGACGGATCACGCCGACCGAGAGCACCTTGCTCGTGCGCGTCAGCCCCGATTGGCTGCGCATCGTCGGTCATGCAAAACGCGCCCTCGACGGACAGCAACGGTTCGTGGTCGCCCTTGGGCCCTCACCCCTTGCGGTGTCGTGGGAGGCGTCAGGCGAAGGGGAGTGGACCAGCCGCCTCATCGGAGCATGACGTGGCCCCGGCGGGTACCGCCGCTGAGGGTGGCGGTGCCGTGCAGCGGCGAGCTCCACACCGTGCTGTGGAAGCGGGGATCGCTCGTGCTCGTCGATCACGACGCCGCCGCCGATGCCGTGGTGGTGGCGCTCGGCGGGACCTCGCCGGCGTGTCTCGAGGTGCTGCGGTCGTGGCGCATCGGCTACATCGAGGAGCGGCCGCCGACGGCATCGATCGGGCTGCTGCGCACGCTGTCGAGCATGGGAAGGTGGATGAGCGGCGGCGGGCTCGCGCCGGTCGTCTTGCCCGAGGCGCTGCGACGAATGCGTGAAGTCAGCATCCTCCACACGTGGGCTCGTGGCTTGCGCGACGACCGAGCCGGGGCCGCCGCTCAGGACGACTTCCTCGATCGGGCGGTGGCGCGACGAGTACGCGATCTCGTCGACCCCCAACTCTTCGCGGTGTACGGCACGTGGCCGCTCGAGCGCGACGTCGACGTCGTGATCAATCCCGATCCCGACGCGCCAATTTCGGTGTCAGGAAGGGCCAGCACGGAGGGGATCGGTGCGGTGATCGAACTGCCCGTCACCTGGATCACCTCGGTGTGGGTGCCCGGTCTCGAGGTGCTGCGCGGCGGGTTGCTGCTCGACGTCGATCGTCGTCCCCCGGCGTCGGCGATGGTGGCCCGTTGGCGGCCCGACGGCGAGGGCGGATGGATCTTCGCCGCCGACTGGGAAGAGCTTCGCGTTTCTGCCGCGAGCTAACTCAGCTGGCGGAGGATGCCGGCGCTGTCGTGGTAGGCCACCCGCTCGACGATCTGCCCATCGACGACGCGGGTGACGTGGCAGATGGCGAGGTGTACGGGGCGATTGGTGGGCGGGAGACCGGCGAAGGCCCCGCTGTGCGTCCCCTCCATCAGCTCTTCGGTCACGACCACGTCGCCTTGTTCGATCCACCGATCGACCCGGATCTTCATGTCGGGAAATGCGTTGAAGCTGTCGGTGAGCATCCGGCCCATTCCGGCGATGCTGATGGTGCGGCCGGTGGCGGTGACGAGTCGAGCCTCCGCATGGAACAGGTCGTGACCTGCGGCTACGTCGTGGGCGTTGATCGAGTCGTTCAGCTTCTCCACCACATCGCGAGGACCCATGAACGCATCCTCGCGCGTCCGAAGAGCACCAGCACTCGGGCAGTTTGCCCAGATCTGATGACGTTCCTCGGGTGGCTTTCGAACGCCGGGAGGCCGCCTGCGAGCAGCGCAAGTGTTCGAAAGCGATGGGCGAGGGCGGCGAAGTGGTGAAGTTGCTCCCCAAGTGGTTGACCGGTGGTGGAGAGGGGCGTAAGGTGGCGGCAAGTGGCGCGAAGGGGAGTCTGAGGGGACTTTCCACCGTGGCCCGAAGGAGATTCGGTGCCCGATTCGGCGCAGAGAGAGCGACAAGCGAGTGGCGCGAGGATTCATCGGGAGGTA
>JBKJLU010000112.1:0-17252 GCA_046596815.1 Acidimicrobiales bacterium
GGTCGGCGGAATCGAAGCAGAGGTGGCGGTGGTGGTGGTGTTCGCTTCGGAGGTCGTGGAGGTCGCTTCGGGGGTCGTGGAGCTCGCCGAGTCATCGGTGGCGGAGGTCGTCGTCGACGTCCCCGAGGCCTGATCCGACCCGCGATCGTTCCCCGAGCCATCGTCGACGGTGAGCGCAGCGATGACGCCGCCCCCGAGGAGCAACAGGATCAGCACGAGAAGGATCGTGCGCGATCGTGCCGGTAGTTCGGTCAGGACTCTCAGCTCCAGTTCAGATCAGATGTGGCGAGCGGGTGACGGGAATCGAACCCGCATGGCCTGCTTGGAAGGCAGGAACTCTGGCCATTGAGCTACACCCGCGGAGATGTTCGCACGCTACCCGTCGGGGAGGGGGGATTTGAACCCCCGACCGCCACGTCCCAAACGTGGAGCGCTACCCCTGCGCCACTCCCCGGGCTTGCCGGCCCACGATAGGCGCGGCGGGATCCGATCCACGCGGGCCAGTCGGTCGTAGCGTGCGGACATGGAGCGCGGGGTCGCCACGGTCGCCGAGGTCTGGAGATATCCGGTGAAATCGATGGCGGGCGAGCGCCTCCCCTCGGCTTCGGTCGGACCAGCCGGCATCGAGGGCGATCGGGCCTTCGGGGTCATCGACGGGGCGACGGGCAAGGTGCTTTCCGCCAAGACGGTGCCATCGCTCCTCGCCGTCGGCGCCGCGTGGTCGGCGGGGTCGGTGCGCTTCTCGGGATCACTCCTCGACGGGGCGTCGAGCGACGATGACGACATCCACGTCCGGCTGTCCGAATGGTTGGAGCGCGAGGTCCGACTCGAGCGCCCGAATCCGGGCACCCGCACCCCCTTCGACCTGCCCCTCGACCCCGACCGACCGAGCGAACTGCTCGAGTTGCACACGCCGCCGGGGTCGTTCCTCGACTCCCGGTCGACGCTCCATTTGCTCTCCGACGCCAGCCTGCGTTCGGCCGGCCGCGACCATCCCGCCGGAGACTGGGATCCCCGGCGCTTTCGGGCCAACGTCTTCATCCACACCGACGCGGAGGGATTCCCCGAAGAAGATTGGGTGGGAGCGAGCGTCCGGATCGGCAGCCTGGAGACCGGGGTACGCAAACCGGCCGCTCGTTGTGTCCTCACGACCCAGACCCAACCCGGCCTGCCTCGCGACGTCGAGATCTTTCGCAGCCTGGCCAGAAACCGCAGCGGGAACCTGGGGATCTACCTCGACGCACGGACCGAGGGCGTGGTGGCGGAAGGCGACACTGTGGAGCTTCTCTCGTGAGCGGCTTCGGGAAGCGGAGACCCGCACTCGACGAGGTGGGGGAGGAGCCCGACCCTCGGTTCACGTTCGCCAACGAGCGCACCTTCCTCGCCTGGCACCGCACCGCCCTGGCCCTGATCGGCGCCGGGATCGCCGTGACCCAGGTGCTTCCCCCCTTTGACCTTCCCGGCGGGCGCTTCGTGCTCGGCCTGCCCCTGATCGTGCTCGGAGGGCTGATCGCCTTCACGAGTTATGGGCGCTGGGAGGCGAACCAGCGGGCGCTGCGCTGTGGAGATCCCTTGCCCGGTCATTGGTCGCACAAGGCCCTCGGCGCGACCATCGGCGTCGGGGCGGTCGTTGCCGTCGTGGTCACCATCGCCGGACCGAAGTGAACGCGCCCCAGGGCCCCGAGCCCCTGCGCGACCGCGGCGCGGCGTTCGAACGGACCTCGCTCGCGTGGAACCGGACGGGTCTGTCGGCGGCCGCAGTTGGTGCACTGACCCTCCACGTGTTCCAGGACCGCGGGCTCGCCGGTTTCCTCCTCGCTGTGCTGTTGGTTGCCGGCGGCGCCCTCGCCTACCTCTCGGCCCGCCGATCCCCGGTGTCGCCGGCGCGTCTGCGATTGCTGAGCTTCGTGGTCACGGGGGCGGCCGTCCTCGGTGGCTTGTTGTCGGTGACCGAGGCATGACCGACCATCGTCGGATAGCGCGAGCCGGCCGGTAAGCTCCTTCACTCATATGAAGGCCACGGTCGAGCCCCTCGAGGGCAACAAGGTGAAGCTCACGGTCGAGGTCGAAGAGATCGAATTCGACAAGGCGGTCGACGCCGCCCTCCGCAAGATCGCACGGGACGTCCGAATCCCGGGCTTCCGTCCAGGCAAAGCGCCACGTCGCCTGCTCGAAGCCCGCATGGGCAAGGAAGGCGTCCGCCAGGAGGCGATGCGGGAAGCGCTTCCCGACTACTACGCCGAGGCACTGCGCCAGACCGAGGTCGATGCGATTGCCCCCCCGGAGATCGACGTGACCTCCGGGCAGGAGGAAGGTCCCCTCGCCTTCGACGCCGTGGTCGAGGTCCGGCCGCAGGTCTCGCTGGTCGGATACCAGGGCCTGCAGGTCACCGTTCCTTCGCCCACCGTCTCCGACGAGGACCTGCAGAAGCAGATCGACCGGTTGCGTCAACCCTTCGGTGAGCTGAAGGAGGTCGACCGTCCGGTGCAGGACGGCGATCACGTCACCATCGACCTCAGCGGCGAGCGCGAAGGCGAGGCCGTCGCCGGACTCAGCGCCGAGGACTACCTCTACGAAGTCGGCACCGACAGTCTGGTGCCGGGCGCCGATGACGAGCTTCGAGGTGCCGCCAAGGGTGCGACCGTCACGTTCGACTCGCCCTTTGGGGAAGTCGACGGCGAAGACTCGTCGGTCACCATTTCCGTCCTGGTCAAGGACGTGAAGGAGATGATCCTGCCCGAGGTCACCGACGAGTGGGCCTCGGAGGCGTCCGAGTTCGAGACCGTTGCCGACCTCGAGGCCGACCTCCGCAAGCGCATGACCATGGTCAAGAAGGTCCAGGCCAACATGGCCGTACGTGACGAGGCCGTGAAGGCACTGGCCAACCTCGTCGAGGACGACGTTCCCGAGGCCCTCGTCAATGCCGAGATGGAGCGCCGGCTCCATGATCTGGCCCATCGTCTCGAGGCCCAGAACGCAACGATCCAGCAGTACCTCGAGGCGACCGGACAGGCCCAGGAGCAGTTGGTGAGTGACCTCCGGGCCACGGGCACGGATTCCGTCAAGGCCGATCTCGCCTTGCGGGCGCTGGCCGACGCCGAGCAGCTCGAGGTGACCGAGGACGACCTCGAATCCGAGATCCAGGGTCTGTCCGAACGTATGCAGCAGTCGCCCGCAGCGCTGCGCCAACAACTCGAGAGCGCCGACCAGATGCCGGCGGTACGCTCGGACATCCGCAAGGCGAAGGCCCTGGAGTGGCTCATGGAGCACGTCGAGATCGTCGACGATGAGGGCAAACCGATCGCTCGGGAAGACCTACAGCCCGATCCGGCTGACGAGATCGAGGGCGCCGCTGGCGCCGATGAACATGCAGAGAACGTGGAGGACGACCAGTGACCTGGCTACCCAATGGCATCGAGGGACAGGGCCTGCAGCAACGCAGCATCGACCTGCCCACCCGCCTGCTCGACGAGCACATCGTGTTCCTACAGACCCCGATCGACGATCAGGTCGCAGCGGCCATCTGCCTGCAGCTGATCTGGCTCGAGTTCAAGAACGCCGACCGGGCCATCAACCTCTACATCAACAGCCCCGGTGGCGACATCACGGCGCTGTTCGCCATTTACGACACCATGCAATACGTCAAGAACGACATCAGTGTCGTCTGCCTTGGGCAGGCGGCGTCCGCCGCAGCCGTCCTGCTCTCGGCGGGCACGCCGGGGCTGCGCTACGCCCTCCCTCACAGCCGGATCATGTTGCACCAGCCCTACGGCGGCGTCGCCGGTCAGGCCAGTGACATCGAGATCCAGGCGAAGGAAATCCTGCGGATGCGCGAGGAGATCGACCGCATCCTCAGCCACCACACGGGCCAGCCGATGGAGCGCATCTCCAAGGACACGAACCGCGACTTCTACCTTTCCGCCGATGAGGCCAAGGAATACGGCATCATCGATGAAGTGATCACCAACCGTGACCTGGCTGCGGTGCCGCAAGCCGCCGGCGTAGGCGTGGCCTGACGTGGGATTCGGGGGGCGGAACTGATGGCCAAGTTCGGGGACGGGGGCGACCTCGTGAAGTGCAGCTTCTGTGGCAAGTCGCAGAAGCAGGTGAAGAAACTCATCGCGGGTCCTGGCGTCTACATCTGCGACGAGTGCATCGACCTCTGCAACGACATCATCGAGGAGGAACTCTCCGGTGATTCCGAGGTTCGCTTCGACGAGTTGCCGAAGCCGCGCGAGATCTACTCCTTCCTGAACGACTACGTCATCGGCCAGGACCGGGCGAAGAAGATCCTCTCGGTCGCCGTCTACAACCACTACAAGCGGGTGCAGGCGGCCAGCGAGAACGACATCGAGTTGTCGAAGTCGAACATCCTTCTTCTCGGACCCACGGGCTGCGGCAAGACGCTGCTCGCCCAGACGTTGGCCCGCATGCTCAACGTCCCGTTCGCCATCGCCGATGCCACCGCCCTCACCGAGGCCGGCTACGTGGGCGAGGACGTCGAGAACATCCTCCTGAAGCTGATCCAGGCCGCCGACTACGACGTCAAGAAGGCCGAGACCGGCATCATCTACATCGACGAGATCGACAAGATCGCCCGGAAGAGCGAGAACCCGTCGATCACCCGCGACGTCTCGGGTGAGGGCGTCCAGCAGGCGCTGCTCAAGATCCTGGAAGGGACGACGGCCTCGGTCCCCCCGCAGGGCGGTCGCAAGCACCCGCACCAGGAATTCATCCAAATCGACACCACCAACATCCTCTTCATCTGTGGTGGTGCCTTCGCCGGCCTCGACAAGATCATCGAGGGGCGCGTGGGCAAGAAGTCGATCGGCTTCCGCACCGAGGGCCAGAAAGAGGCGAAGGACATCGCCGAGGTCTTCGTAGAGGTCGCCCCCGAGGACCTGCTGAAGTTCGGCCTCATTCCCGAGTTCGTCGGTCGCCTCCCGGTCATCGGAGCGGTACAGAACCTCGACCACGAGGCGCTGATCCAGATCCTCGTCGAGCCGAAGAATGCGCTGGTGAAGCAGTACAAGCGGACCTTCGCGCTCGACAACATCGACCTCGAGTTCAGCGATGACGCCCTCCATGCCGTCGCCGATCAGGCGCTGTTGCGAGGCACCGGCGCCCGAGGCCTTCGAGCCATCCTCGAAGAGGTGTTGCTCGAGGTGATGTACGACCTCCCGAGCCGCACCGACATCGGCAAGTGCCTCATCGACCGGTCCGTCGTGCTCGAGCGGGTCAACCCCACGCTCGTTCCCCGCACCGAGATCACCACCAAGACCGACCGCCCGAGGCGCGCCGCGAGCTGAGCTTTCGGTTCGCGGAGCTTTTGGTTCGCTTCGCAGAAGCGTGCTCCGCTCACGTGCCTCCTGGTCGCTGGCGCTCCTGGCGTCGGCCTCAGTCGGGTTGAACGACCGCTTCGACGTCGTTCTCGACGAGCGCGATAGCTCGTGCTGGGTCCGTCCCTTCGAGGACTGCTTCGATCCCGGGTAGGTACTGGTCGAACGTGATGACGTTGGCGACGACGACGTTGCGGATGAGTTCGATGTCGGCGGACGACTCGGCCGCATCGAGACTCGTGCGGAACCGGACTTCACCGCCGTCGTAGTCCAACTCGAAATTGCCGACAGCCAGTCCGAAGTTCGCTCGGTTGCAGAACTCGCCCATGGCCCCGAGCCGATCTTCGGGAACAAGGCCGGCGAACGCGGAGATGAACACCAACCGGCGGTCGGCGGCATAGCAGTGGACGCGACAGGGCCAGACCCCGTGCTCGCCCTCGAACGCCGTCTCCCAGAGTTCGTCTGGTTCGACGTCGGCCAAGGGCCAGGACTGATCGTCGAAGAACCCGGTCACGAGGGGTGCGAAGGCCTGCAGATCGCTCACCCGACGGACCTTACGGGCCGACGGCCGGTTGGTGACGAAGGGCGCGTGGGTAGGCTCGCGGCCATGAGAAAGCTCGTGAAAGTCGCCTTCGTCGCCGGTACCGCCGGGGCGGCTGCCGGTGCGGTCCAGGCCTTCCGAAAGGACGAGACCACAGAGGTCATCGCCCAGAAAGCTCTGAAGGGGGCGGGGGAGGCGGCCGCCGTCGGGGCCCTCGTGGGTTTCGTGCTCGATCGTCGGGCGAAGAAGCGCCGGGCCAAGGCCCGGGCCGCTCGCTTCAGTGGCGCCACCGGCGGATTCGTCGAGGCCGCTCGGGCGGCGCGCCCCGCCTTCGAGCACGCCATCGAGGCGATGACGTCGGCCGCCGAAGCCACCCGTCCTCGGGTCGAGCATGCGTACCAGACGGCCCGTCCGCACGTGGAGCACGCCGTCGAAGTCGCTCGACCCCGCGTCGAGCAGGCCGCCAAGCTCACCCTCGAGCGGGCGCTCGAGGCTGCCGAGGCGGCCCGTCCCCATGTCGAGCACGCCGTCGAGGTCGCTCGTCCGAAGGTCGAGCAGGTGGCCAAGGCCGCCCGTGAACGAGCGCTCGAGGCGGCAGAATCGGCCCGCCGGGCCGCCTAGTCCCGGGGGCGGCAGGGGTCCCCTTCGCTAGGTTGGACGAGCCGTGCCCGACCCTCGCTGCATCGTGACCGCACCACTGACCGTGTCGCGAGCGATGGGCGTGAACGCGATGGCCATGGTCGTGGCCGCAGATGCCCTCGTTCGCAGGGCGTGGGCGCTCGGCCGGTCCGCCGACCTGCTCGTGCCCACCCTGGTCGGCGACTTCGCTACCCAGTACAGCTTCGACCGGGAGCTGGCCCGCGAGGGCCATGACCTGTCGAGCCTCGAGCCCGACGCTCTGGCGGCGCGGCTCGCCGGCTTCCACGAAGAGCGACGCCTCGCCACCGCCGAAGTGTTGGCCCGGTTGTCGGTGACGGCGAGCGTCGGGGGGGTGGACAGCGTGGCCGACGACGTCGCCCGCGCCGCCCGCATCGCTTTCGTCCGACTCTTCGAGGAGGGCGTCGTCGAAGAAACCGACCGGGTCGTCGCGACGTGCCCGCGATGTCGCACCGTGCTGAATCCGGTGGACACTGAGGAGGGGCAACTCGCAACCGATCAGATCACCCTCCGACTGTCGACCGCGGACGGCGCGGACCTCGATCTTGCGATGTGTGCGCCCGAACTGCTGCCCGGCGCCGTGGCTGTCATCGTGGGCGAGGGCGCGCCCAGCGCCGGCAGCACCGTCCGGCTGCCGATCGCCGATCGCGACGTGCCGGTGATCGCTCGCGATCCGGGCGAGGAGCCGTCCATCGTCGTGCCCATGCACGACGGGAGCAGCCAGGCGTTCGCCATGGCCAATGGTCTCGCCGCGATCTCCGTGCTCGACGCGGACGGCATCGTGCGCGTCGACGGACCACTGGATGGGCTCGGACGCTACGCCGCCCGCGTCGAAGCCAGGTCCATCCTCGAGTCCGACGGCATCGTCATCTCCACCGAGGAGGTCGACGAAGCGGTGTGGCGGTGTCGGTGCTGCGGCACCGTGCTCGTCCCTCAGCTCGGGCGCCACTGGTTCCTTCGTGCCGGCGATCTCGAGGTGGCGGCCGCAGATGCGGTTCGTGATGGCCTCGTCGTCTTCAGCCCTCCCGATGCACGTGAGGCGTTCCTGGCGTGCGCCGGCGCCCGATCCGATTGGTGCCTCAGCACGACGGTCGGCGGCGGCGTCGAACTGCCGGCATCAGTGTGCTCCGACTGCGGGAAGACCACTGTCGAGGTCGACTCCTCGTCGTCGTGTGGGCGGTGTATGGGGGTGCTGGTCCCCGTACCTCTGCATCTCGATGCGCGCTTCGTGGCCGCGATCTGGGCGGTGACCCTGTCCGGGTGGCCAGGCCGTGCCGACGGGTCGTCGCTCTCGGAAGAGACCCTGGCCGTGGTTGGCAACGACGACCTGGCGGCGTGGGTGTTGCCGGCGATGGCGCTCGGACTCCGATTGGCGGGCGCGTCGCCGTTTGCCACGGCCGTCGTCCATCCGTGGCCGTCGGTTGTCACCTCCGACGAGTCGTCGTTCCTCGTGGCCGAGACCGATACCCGGGTCTTGCGGATGGCCCTCGTCGCCGGCACCGAAGATCTCGAGGTGGCGCGGGCGGCGGTGGCGGCACTCGACCAGCCGGCGGCGGACGACGTCGATCCGTTCGAGGTGGCAGAAGCGGTCGCCGACGGGGTGTCCGCCCTCGACGACGGAGCGCCGGCGCAGGCGGCCGGACGGTTGGCATCGGCGCTACGCGCCGGAGTGCCGGCCGGTGCGGCCGAGCGCTTGCGGGCCCTGGCCCTTCCGATCATGGGCGAATGACGTGAACTACGCCGAGGCGTTGCACTGGCTCGACGGCCGCGTGAACCTCGAGGCGGTGCGGTCGCCGACCCGGTTGGCGCCGCCGACGTTGGCCCGGATGCAGGAGCTGCTCGGACTTTTGGGCGATCCCCAGGTGGGGGTGCCCGTGATCCACCTGACGGGAACGAACGGCAAGACGTCAACAGCCCGGATCCTCACGCGGTTGCTCGAGGTCGCCGGGCTCACGGTAGGCACGTATACCAGCCCGCACCTCGAATCCATCACCGAGCGCATCAGTCGGAATGGCGAGCCAATTCCCGATGACGAGTTCGCCGACGCGGTCACCCATGTGGCTGCGGTCAGTGAGCTGATGGCCGATCCGCCCACGTACTTCGAGGTGCTGACGGCCGTGGCCTATCGGTGGTTCGCCGATGTCGCTGTGCATGTAGCCGTTGTCGAGGTCGGGCTCCTTGGGCGGTGGGATGCCACCAACGTGGCCGACGGACAGGTCGCCGTGCTCACCAACGTCGGCGCCGACCACCTCGACTACGCCGGGAGCGTGGAGAACATCGCCCGGGAAAAGGTCGGGATCGTCAAGCCGGGCAGCATCTTCGTGCTCGGCGAGACGAGCGATGACCTGGCTGCGATCCTGGCCGACAACCCCGCCGATGAGGTGTGGCGGCGGAACGACGACTTCGCCGTCGTCGAGAACGAGCTCGCCGTGGGCGGCCGGCTCCTGACGCTGCGCACACCGACGTCGATGTACGACGAGCTCTTCCTGCGTCTCCATGGGGCGTACCAGGGCGACAACGCGATGATCGCCCTGGCCGCCTGCGAGGCCTTCCTCGGTGGTCCCCTCGACCAGGAACTGATTCTCGAGGCCTTCGACACCGTTCGTTCGCCGGGTCGGCTCGAGGTCATGCGGCGCCAGCCGCTGTGCTTGCTCGACGGCGCCCACAACGAAGCCGGGGCGTCCGTGCTGGCGGCCACCATCGAGGACGAGTTCGGCGAACAGAAGCACTGGAACCTGGTCATCGGCGTGCTGACACCACACGATCCGGCGGCCTTCCTCGCCGCCCTCGACCTCCCCGACGTCATCCGGGTGATCGCCTGCGAGGCGTCGTCGCCGCGAGCGGTGCCCGCAGCCGAAGTCGCGGCCGCTGCCGCTGCGAGGGGCCTTGCTGTCGAAGTCGGCGGAGGAGTCGCCGACGCCGTCGCGCGCGCACTCGCAGGATGCGACTCGGACGATGGTGTGCTGGTGACCGGGTCGCTGCACGTCGTCGGTGAGGCGAGGGCGGCGCTACGGCGAGGGGTGGGTTGAGCCACTACGGTGCTGCGTCCTATGGACCGCACCTTTGTCGCCTGCAAACCCGATGCCGTTGAGCGGGGTCTCTCCGGCGAGATCATCGCCCGCTTCGAGCGCAAGGGCCTCAAGCTCGTGGCCGCCGAGCTCCGCACCATCGATCGCGAAACCGCCGGGAAGCACTACGAGGAGCACAAGGACAAGCCGTTCTTCGGCGAGTTGGTCGAGTTCATCACCCGCGGTCCGGCCGTTCTCTGCGTCTTCGAGGGGCCCGAGGACACCTGGAAGGTCGTCCGCACCCTCATGGGCACCACCAACCCCAAGGAAGCGGCCCCCGGCACCATCCGTGGTGACCTCGGCATCCTCATGACCGAAAACCTCGTCCACGGTTCCGACGGCCCCGAGTCCGCCCAACGCGAGATCGGCATCTTCTTCCCCACCCTCTGAACCCCCGACCGCTTTCGAACAGTTCTGCCGGTCAACCGGTGTTCGTGGTACTCGAGGCTGTCGTATTCGTAACCGACCCGCAGGTCGGGCCATCCGACGTCGATGAACATGGTGTGGCCCTCGGCTACGACGCAGATCTGCTGAGCCGCCGCCAGAACCGCTTGCTCGGCGGTCACAGGTGAGCCAGCCGTTCGATAGACCAGACGCCTGACCTCGAACAGCAGGCCACGCTTTACGGCGTGGAGCACCGCGTGGCGGGTCCATCCCAGTCTGACGCGACGTCACAAGTCCGTGTTGGCGGCGGTCGGCTGGCGGTTCTCGGCGGGCTCTCGTACCCTGTGGAGCGACCTCCGCCTACCGGCGAGGGAGGCTTCGCGCATCGTGTCCGACAATTTCTTCTCTTCCCTCATGGGCCGCGACATGGCCATCGATCTGGGGACGGCCAACACCCTCGTGTACGTGCGAGGGCGCGGCATCGTCCTCAACGAGCCGTCGGTCGTCGCCGTCAACACCAAGGACATGAGACCGCTGGCTGTCGGCATGGAGGCCAAGCGGATGATCGGCCGCACGCCGAGCCACATTCAGGCCATCCGCCCCTTGAAAGACGGCGTCATCGCCGATTTCGAGATCTGCGAGAAGATGCTCCGCTACTTCATCCAGAAGGTGCACCCTCGAAGGTTCGCCAAGCCCCGGATGGTGATCTGTGTCCCGAGCGGTATCACCGGTGTCGAGAAGCGGGCGGTGCAGGAGGCGGCGGAGTACGCCGGCGCCCGCAAGCCCGCCTACATCATCGAAGAGCCCATGGCTGCCGCCATCGGCGCCGGCCTGCCGGTTCACGAGCCCACCGGCAACATGGTCGTGGACATCGGCGGCGGCACCACCGAAGTAGCCGTCATCTCCCTCGGTGGCATCGTGACCAGCCAGTCGATTCGGATCGGCGGCGACGAGCTCGACGAAGCCATCATCCAGTACGTCAAGAAGGAGTACTCCTTGGCTCTGGGCGAGCGGACGGCCGAGGAGATCAAGATCGTCCTCGGCAGCGCCTGCGAGCTCGAGGAGGAGATCCACGCCGAGATCCGTGGGCGCGACCTCATCACGGGCCTTCCCAAGACGATCGTCGTCACGACGGACGAGATCCGTGACGCCATCGAGGAGCCGCTGGCTGCAATCGTGGATGCCGTGAAGGTCACCCTCGACAAGACCCCGCCCGAGTTGGCGGCTGACATCATGGAACAGGGCATCGTCCTGACCGGTGGCGGCGCACTGCTCACCGGACTCGACGCCCGACTGAGCAGCGAGACGGGCATGCCGATCGTGGTCGCCGACAACCCGCTGTTGAGCGTGGCCATCGGTGGCGGACAGTTCCTCGAAGAGTTCGATGCCTTGAAGGACGTCCTGCTCCCGCCGCACTACTCGTAACCGGAGTCCGTGGCTGCATACCGGCGTCCTGCCCGTTCTCGTTTCACGCTGCTATTGCTGGTCCTGACCTCCGTCACCCTGCTCACCCTGGACTACAGGGGAGCCGGAGCCGGCGCGATCGGCACCGTCAAGGACGGGGTGCGGGATGCGTTTGCGCCCGTCCAGCGGGCCAGCGACTCGGTGTTCGAGCCCGTCGGGAACTTCGTCGGTGGGATCCTGCACTACGGCGATCTCGAGGCCGAGAACGACCGCCTTCGCCAGGAGATCGCCGGGATCCGCGGAGGGCTCTACCGGGCCGAGGACGCCGATCGCGAGCGACGGGCCCTGCTCGACCAACTCGACCTGCCGACGCCCGAGGACATCCCCCGCGTCGATGCCCGCGTCGTGTCCACGAGTCCCAGCAACTTCGCCTTCACCGTGGAGATCGACAAGGGAACGACGTCGGGTGTCGCCGTCGGCATGCCCGTCGTCACCGGCGCCGGGCTCGTCGGACGGATCACCGAGGCCTCCCGCAGTCGCGCCGTGGTGCAACTCGTGACCGACAAGAAGTTCAGCGTCGGCATCCGTATGGCCACCAGCGGGGATGTCGGCGTGGCCAACGGGACGGGATCGCAGAGCGAACTCGCGACCGACCTCATCGACCCGGCCACGATCGTCGAGAAGGGCGAAGTGCTGGTGACGAGCGGACTGCAGCAGAGCCAGTTCCCTCCCAACATCCCGGTCGGCCAGGTGAAGGGCGCCTCGCTGCGCCCGAACGCGTTGCAACAAGATGTCGTCGTCGAGCCCGTTGCCGACCTTCGGCGCCTCACGTTTCTCACGGTCTTGCAGTGGAGTCCCCGATGACGGCACTGCGCCTCCGGGTCGGGCTGATGCTGGCAGTCACGGTCGTGCTCCACCTCACGCTGCTCAGCCGGCTTCGCATCGACAACGTCCGTCCGGATGCACTGTTGCTCGTTGCTCTCGTGGCTGGCCTCATCGCCGGACCGGAGCGCGGGGCCATCGTCGGCTTCTGTGCCGGGCTTTTGGCCGACCTCTTCCTGCAGACCCCGTTCGGACTTTCGGCTCTGGCGTACGCGCTCGTCGGATTCGCCGTCGGGTCGGCGCAATCGGGCATCCTGCGTGCCGCCTGGTGGATCCCGGTCGTGACCGCGCTCGGCGCCAGCGCATCGGGCGTCGTGCTCTACGGCTTGCTCGGTGCGATGGTCGGACAGGTTGATTTCGTCGGGCCGCGCTTGGTTGTCATCGCCGCCGTGGTCGGTGTCATGAATGCGGCGTTGACACCGGGCGCGATGCGGCTCGTCGGATGGGCCTTCCGGTCCGGACCCGCAGATCGCAGTTATGCGGGACTATGAGTGAGAGCCCCCGTCTTCGCCTTGCGGTTGTGGGCATCGTCGTCGTGTCGCTGTTCTCGGCGCTGTTCGCGCGGCTCTGGTACCTGCAGGTGCTCGACTCCAAGTCGTTCGTCACGGCAGCAACGACCAATCAGATTCGCCTTGTGTACGAGAATGCCCCTCGCGGACGGATTCTCGATCGCGCCGGCCGGGTGCTCGTCGACAACCGACGCACCCAGGCCATCACCGTCAATCGCAACGAACTCGACAAGCTGGAGGAGGCCGACGCCGTGAAGGCACGGTTGTCCGCCCTCCTCAACATCAGTCGCGAAGAACTCGACAAGCGGATCGGGGACGTGCGCTACAGCCAGTACAAGCCCATCCCCGTGGCCAAGGGCGACGCCGTCCCTGAAGAGCTCTTCATCTACGTCAAAGAGCATCAAGATGACTTCCCCTCCGTCGACGCGACGATCGTGTCCGAACGCACCTACCCCAACGAACCCTCGAGCCTGGGCGCCCACCTCCTCGGCTATGTCGGTGAGGTCAACGATCGCGAGCTCGAAGCTCGGAAGAAGGACGGCTATCGACTCGGCGACAACGTCGGCAAGAGCGGCGCCGAGCTCGTCTACGAGTCGTTCCTACGGGGCGAGCCCGGCGTGTCGAAGCTGCAGGTGAACTCGGCGGGTGAGGTCGTCAAAGGCCAACCACTGGCGGTCAAGGAGCCGACGCCTGGCCGCGACGTGACCCTCACCATCGACCTCGACGTCCAGCGCCTCGCCGAAGAGTCGTTGCTTCAGGGTCTCGAGGCGGCGCGGACGACCGTCGATCGCAACGGCGACGGCAAGCACTTCGAAGCGCCCGCTGGGAGTGTCGTGGTGACCGATCCCCGCGACGGCTCGATCGTGGCCATGGCGTCGTACCCGACGTACAACCCCGGCGACTTCGTCAACGGCATCCGGCCCGACATCTTCGACGCCCTCAACAAGCCGGAAAGTTTCTACCCGCTCAACAACCGAGCGCTCCAAGGCCAGTACGCCCCCGGCTCGACGTTCAAACTGGTTACCGCCGTCGCTGCGACGCAATCCGGGATGATCCCCGGCAACGCATCGATCACCGATCCCGGGTTCTATCGCGTACAGAAGTGCCGTGGGGAGAAGTGCGAGTTCCAGAACGCCGGGCGCAAGGCATGGGGTCGCGTCGACCTCCGTCGGGCGCTCACCGTGTCGAGCGACACGTACTTCTACGGACTGGGCGCCCGCTTCCACCAGGAGTCCACGTTCGACCAGGGCTTGCAGCGCACGGCGCGTTCGTTCGGACTCGACGAGCCCACCGGCATTCCCCTTCCCGGCGACAAGGGCGGCGTCATACCTGACCCGGCTTGGAAGAAGGACCTCTGCAAGCGGATTCGCTGCGTCGACGAAGCGTGGCGCACCGGCGACTCGATCAACATGGCCATCGGGCAGGGCGACGTCCTCGTCACGCCGCTCCAACTGGCCAACACTTACGCCACGTTCGCCAACGGAGGAACGGTCTTCAAGCCGCGGCTCTCGGTCGATGAGCCCCCGACCCCGATCCGGGACGTGGGGCTCACGCCGGCGTTGCGCCAGACCATTCTGGAAGGCCTGAAGGGCGTCATCTCCCGGGAGGAAGGCACGGCGTACTACGCCTTCGCCGGCTTCCCGAACGGCACCTTTCCCGTCGCGGGCAAGACCGGGACAGCGCAGGTCAACAAGAAGCACGACACCGCCGTGTTCGCGGCCTTCGCCCCCGCTGACGCCCCCGAGTACGCCATCAGCGTGATCATGGAGGAGGCTGGCTTCGGTGGGACGGCAGCGGCGCCGGTCGCCCGCCGTATCTTCGAAGGCATCGTCGGTCAGCCCCCGACACCCATCCGCCTCGGGCAGGGAAGCGACTGAGCCATGGCGACCCCGACCATCAACCGCAACCGGAGCAGCGGCTCCAGCGCCGCCTCGCCATGGCGTCACGTCGACCTGAGCCTCGCCGGAGCGGTGATCTTCCTCGCCGCCTTCGGGCTCGTCATGATCTATAGCGCCACCCGCACCCGGCTGGCTGAGTCGGGCGTCGACCCGCAGTACTACCTGCAACGCCAGGCGCTGTTCGTGGCCATCGGGCTCGGCGTGATGGCGCTCACGGCGATCATCGACTACCGGGCCTTCCGCGACTTCGCGCCGATCATCTACGTCGGGACGGTCGGCCTCCTGCTCCTGGTCCTCGTCCTCGGCGCCGAGCACAAGGGTCAACAGGCGTCGTTCGACCTCGGACCGTTCCAGCTGCAGCCTTCGGAGTTCGCCAAAGTGGCGCTGATCGTCTGCCTGGCCGCGTACGCCTCGTCCATCCGCGACGAGATCGATGGGCGTCGCCTCCTCGTGATCCTGGTCGTGGCCGGGATCCCGATGGGCCTGATCTACCTGCAGCCCGACCTCGGGACCTCGCTGGTCTTCGGGGCGATCCTGCTCGGCATGCTCCTCGTCTCCGGGGCCAAGGCCCGCCACCTCGTCGCCCTGTTGATCGTGGCGGTCATCGCCGTGGTCGCCGTGGTCAACCTCGGCGTGCTGAAGGAGTACCAGTACGAGCGCCTCACCTCCTTCCTCGAACCCGAGGCCGACACCGACCGCTCGGCCTACAACCTGGCGCAGTCGAAGACGGCCATCGGATCGGGCGGCATCAGCGGCAAGGGTCTCTTCCAGGGCACCCAGACCAACCTCAGCTACGTACCCGAGCAGCACACCGACTTCATCTTCACGGCGGTGGGAGAACAACTCGGACTGTTCGGATCGGCGCTGCTGCTCATGTTGTTCGCACTCGTGGCCTGGCGCACCTGGCGATCCGCCGCCCTGGCCAAGGACGCCGCCGGCACCCTCATCTGCGTTGGCGTGCTGTCGATGCTCACCTTCCAGATCTTCGAGAACGTCGGGATGACGATGGGGATCATGCCCATCACCGGCATCCCGCTGCCGTTCCTCAGCTACGGCGGATCGTCGACCCTGGCGACGTTCGCCGCCCTCGGCCTCGTCCTCAACGTCCACATGCGCCGCTTCACGTAACGGTCTTTCGGTTGTCTTCGCAGAAGCGCTTCCCCGCATCTCGGGGGTTGGCGGGAGTACGTTTCTGTGGGCCAACTACTGGCGAACATGAAGGCGGGAACCATGAAACGACGGATGCTCTCTGTGGCGCTGCTTGCGGTGCTCCTCCTCGGCGCATGCGGAGGTGACGACGACCCCGCGGTCGACGACGCCGCCGACGATGCTGCGCAGGCGGTCGACGACGCCACCGACAAAGTCGCGGAACCCGAGATCCAGAAGGTCTCGATCGGTGCCAAGGAGTACAGCTTCAACGCGCCGAAGGAGATCGACAGCGGCACGACCGAGTTCACGATGAAGAACGAGGGCAAGGAGGGCCACATCGCCGTCATGGCGAAGATCGCCGACGGCAAGACCTTTGCCGATGTCACCAAGGCGCTTCAGACTCCTCCGGGGAGCCCTCCAGCCGGTCCTCCTCCCTTCGAGCCAGTGGCCGGCATCTCCTCGGTCAGTCCGGGGCTCTCGAGCAACGTCACCGTCGAGCTCGAGCCCGGCAGCTATCTGTTCGCCTGCTTCCTTCCCGCTCCCGATGGCACACCGCACTTTGCCAAGGGCATGATCGCACCCTTGACCGTGATCGAGAGCGACGCCGAGGCGGCGCCCCTGCCGACGGCTGCGGCCGTGGTCTCGGCCAAGGAGTTCTCGTATACGACCGATTTCAAGGCGAAGGCCGGTGAGCAGATCATCACCTTGAAGAACGACGGAACGCAGGCCCACGAGATCGTGCTGACCGAATTCGCACCGGGGAAGGGCCCTGGCGACTTGGAGGCCTACTTCAAGAAGCCCGACGGACCACCCCCGGCGACCTTCTACGGCGGCCCGGCCGTCGCCAAGGGCGGCGAAGTCTCCTGGAAGACACCGGCGCTCATCGCCGGGAAGTCCTACCTCTTCATGTGCCTCATTCCAGACGATGCGGACGGGGTGGTCCACGCCGCCAAAGGCATGGTTCTCCCCGTCGCAGTCGCCTGATCAGAGGTCACGAACCGGGTCTCGCCGGCCCAGCGGTAACCTGGGCCGGCGATGACCTCTCTGTGGCCGCAGATTGAACCTCTGCTGGCCAAGGTGCAGAAGCCCGCTCGCTACATCGGGTGCGAGGAAGGCTCCCAGTCGCCCGTGCACGCGCCGCACAAGGCGGCCTGGCTTCTGATCTACCCGGACGCCTACGAGATCGGCCTCCCGAACCAGGGTTTGCAGATCCTCTACGAGCTGCTCAACGAGCGGGACGACGCCGTGGCCGAGCGCTCGTACGCACCCTGGACCGACATGGAGCAGCAGCTCCGCTCACGCCGACTGCCCCTCTTCAGCGTCGACACCCACCGAGCCGCCGGCGACTTCGACATCCTCGCCTTCAACCTGTCGGCCGAGCTCGTCTTCACCAATCTGTTGAACTGCGTCGACCTGGCCGG
>JBKJLU010000153.1:0-6529 GCA_046596815.1 Acidimicrobiales bacterium
TCCTGGGACTATCGCTGCCCCTTCGCCCGCAACGCCCACGAACATCTCGTCGAGGGTCTCCGCGCCGGCGCCGACTGGGACGTGACGTTCGTGCCGTTCTCGCTGAACCAGGTGCACGTCGACGAGGGCGGCGTTGACGTCTGGGATGATCCGACCAAGGCCGACGCGCTGTTGGCGATGACGGTCGGCATCGTGGTGCGCGACCGGTTCCCCGACCAGTTCCTCGACGTCCATGCCGCCCTTTTCCGGGCCCGCCACGACGAGGGCCGCGACATACGCAGTCCGGCCGTCCTGCGGGAGATCCTCGGGGAGAACGGCGTCGACAGCGACGTCGTGTTCAAGGAGATCGAGGATGGCTGGCCGTCGGAGACGTTCCGCACCGAGCACCAGATCGCCGCCACCGACCACAAGGTGTGGGGGGTTCCGACGTTCATCGGCGGAGACGCCGCCGTCTTCGCCCGTCTGATGACCAGGCCCGAGGGCGACGCCGCCCTGGCCACCCGCACCATCGAGCGCGTCGTCGACCTCGTGACCGGGTTCCCTGAGCTGAACGAGTTCAAGCACACGTCACTTTCCAGGTAGACCCGCTGGCCTAGAGGTAGCCGCCCTGACCCGGCTTGCTCGACGGACTCTCGGCGGTCTCGGCGCCCGGCGGGAGTTCCGGGCTGCGGGTGCGGCCGCCGAAGGTGGATGCGATCTTCTGATCCCACTCGTTGGCCGTCGTCGCCACCATCTCGACGGTGAAGCGCAATTCCTCCTCGGTGACGTGCTCACCGAGCAGGGTCTCGTCGAACCAGATGGCGGCGTTGTCGGCATCGATCGAGAACCGACCGAACATCAGGGTGAAGTTCAATCGTGACAGGAAGAGTCCGAGCTCGGGCGTCAGCGTCATGCCGGCGTTGGTGATGGCAAACACACGAATGATGGGCGGAGGACGACCCGGCAAGACGCGCGGGGCCACGAACACCCGCGAGTGCCCGAGGTCGATGAGGTAGTCACCGTCCTCGTCCTGGGGAACGGCCTTGCCCAACATGGCAGTGAGTACCGGTTCGATCCGCGTCCGCATAGCCGCCAACTGCTCGGTCGCCTCCCGCACGTCGCGCTCCGACCCGTGACGCACGTCGACGGGGGTCGAGGCATCGACGGCGAACACCTCGGTGAGGATGTCGTCCGCCAGCGCGGAGGCGGCGGCCGCATCGGCCGGGGGTGTCGACACCCGCAATCCGACGGATCCACCTGCAGCCGCGTCGTCGGCCGGGAATCCAAGGGCCGACAGCGCCGCCCGCTGTTCCCCGGTGTAGGGCGTAGCCGCATCGCGAGCGGATACGACGACGGCCAAGGATCCATCGGTCTCCCGCAGCACCTGCACGGCGTCGAAGGGCGGGACGGACATGCCGACCACCACGAAATCGAGCGGTGCGAGCGCGGCCACCTGGGCGGTCACGAAGTCCCGACGGGACGAGGCTTCATCGGTCTGCATGACCGGGGACCCTACGATGCGCGGATGATCCTGCAGGACAAGGTCGTCGTCGTCACGGGTGGAGCGAGCGGGATCGGTCGGGCCCTCGCTCGCCGGTTCGCCGTCGAGGGAGCGCGCGGTATCGCCGTCGCCGATCGGGACGGTGCCGGGGCCACTGCCGTGGCCGAGGAGATCGGCTCCCAAGCGTTCGCGGTCACCACCGACGTCGGTGTCGAGGCCGACATCGTGAGCCTCGTCACCCTCACCGAAGACCGGATCGGTCCGATCGATCTGTTCTGCTCGAACGCCGGTATCGCCACCGGGGGCGGCGCCGACGCACCGACCGACGCATGGCAACAGATCTGGGACATCAACGTGATGGCCCACGTGTTCGCCGCTCGCGCCGTGCTTCCAGGGATGATCGCCAGAGGCGAGGGCTACCTCCTCAACACCGCATCCGCCGCCGGTCTTCTGAGCCAGATCGGCTCGGCGCCGTACGCCGTCACCAAGCACGCAGCCGTGGCCTTCGCCGAGTGGCTCTCGATCACCCACGGCGACCAGGGCATCAAGGTCTCGTGCCTCTGCCCGCAAGGGGTGCGCACGAACATGCTCGGCGACGGCGGTGGCGCATTGTTGGGGCCGACGGCCATCGAGCCAGAACAACTCGCCGACACGGTCATCGAGGGACTGGCGAGCGAGGAGTTCCTGATCCTCCCCCATCCCGAGGTCAAGGAGTACTTCCGGCGAAAGGGCGATGACTACGACCGCTGGATCCGGGGCATGCGGCGCCTCCAGGGTCGCGTGGGCGGCGGCCCGAGGTAGGTCTGTGGGCATCCAACGCCTCGGTCTCGAGTCGGGCGAGGCCATCCGGTTTCGCCGGCCCGATCGCACCCGGTGGCAGGACGGCACCGTCACCGGCATCGAACGCGACGGCAGCCTGGCCATCGCCGACCGGGACGGATCGCACCGGGCCGTTCCGGCAGAACTCGTGTTGGTTCGGGCTGCGGGCTCGACCCGCAAATCCGTCCGTTGGGAGCCGCTCCTCGAGCGAGCGGCGCGGACGACCCAACTGCAGCTGTTCTAACGCGTCAGCGCCGGAACCAGCCGGACGGGTTCACCGATCGATCGCCGACACGCAACTCGAAATGCAGGTGGCTTCCGGTGACGTTCCCCGTCGTCCCGATCGCGCCCACGACGTCGCCGGCGGTGACGTAGGCCCCGGTGCGCACCGACAGCCTCGAAAGGTGGGCGTAGAGCGTCGTGATGCCGTTGCCGTGATCGATCAAGACGACCGTGCCGTACCCGGAGTATCCCGCAGGGGCGCCGCCGGCACGGAGCACGGTCCCCGATCCGGAGGCGAAGACCGGGTCGCCGGTGTCACCGTCGAAGTCGGTTCCCGGATGGGCACGCGACCCGCGCCGCTCGCCGAACATGCCGGTAATGGCGCCGGGGGCGGGACGGACGAAGGCGCCCGGTGTGGCCGGTGTGCTCGAACTGGCCGAGCGAGAGGCCGCCGCGGGGGCCGAGCGTCGGTACTCCCACTCCGAGATGGCGGCCTCTTGGAGGCGCAACGCACCCACGGGCGGAGCGACGGCATGAATGGCGAACGGGGTGATGGTCGCCGCCACTTCCATGGCCGACTGCTCGGTCCTCGGCGTCCGTGCGACGGGAGCGGACGAGAACGCGGTCGATGCGGTGAGTCCCCCGGCCAAGAGGCCGGCCAGAACCATGCACGCGCGCGAAGAACGAAAGGGGAAACAGGGGATCCTCAAGGCTAACCCGAACCGGTGCCCACAGGCACGTTCGGTACACAGCGTTCGGGCCGACGGCGACCACCCCGCCAGTACGCTCCGCCCCGATGCGACGCCGGACTCCCTTCGTCGTCGTCGCGCTTCTCGTCGCCCTCTCGGGGGTCGTCGCCGGCGATCTGCAGCCGGGAGCGGCGGCCGAAATCACCTCGCCGCCGTCGTTGCGCCGGCCCTCGACCGGCTACTGGCTGATGGCGGCCGACGGTGGCGTCTTCACCTACGGAGACGCCGAGTTCAACGGGTCCGCAGCCGCGGTGCCGTTGGCCCAACCGATCGTCGGTGCCGCCGTGCCCGACCACGGACGGGGCTACTGGATGGTGGCCAGAGACGGCGGCATCTTCTCCTACGGCGACGTGGGCTTCTTCGGATCGACCGGCGGGCAGCCCCTGAATCGGCCGATCGTCGCCATGGCGGCCACGCCCTCGGGACAGGGCTACTGGTTGGTGGCCAGCGATGGAGGACTGTTCACCTTCGGTGACGCGCCGTTCCTCGGATCAACAGGTGGCAGCCCGCTCAACTCCCCCATCGTCGCCATGGCCGCGACGCCGTCCGGACAGGGGTATTGGCTGGCCGCCCGCGATGGCGGCATCTTCACATTCGGCGACGCCACGTTCTTCGGGTCGACGGGCGACATCAAGCTCAACCAACCGATCGTCACCATGGCCTCGACGCCCAGCGGGCGCGGCTACTGGATGGCAGCAGCCGACGGGGGCATGTTCACCTTCGGTGACGCCGCCTTCCTCGGTTCGACCGGGTCGATCAAGCTGAACAAGCCGATCGTGGGCATGACGCCGACGGGCCTCGGCGACGGGTACTGGTTGGTGGCCAGCGACGGCGGCATCTTCACCTTCGGTGCGGCCGCGTTCCTGGGTTCTGCCGGCGCTGCGCCACTCAACTCGCCGATCGTCGCCATGGCTCCGAGGCCCAAGCCGGGGCGAGTGGGTTCGGCGATCTTCTACTACCCCTGGTACGGGAACTCCACAGACGCACCTGCGTGGTTCCATTGGCGCAACGCCGGGCACTCGCCGCCTGACGACATCGCCGCCAACTTCTTCCCGACACGCGGTCCGTACAGCAGCAAATCGGCCACGATCGTCGAGCAACACATGGCCGAGATCCGAGCCACCGGCGTCGAGACGGTCGTCGTGTCGTGGTGGGGACCCAACTCCTATGAGGACCGAGCCCTCCCCGGCGTCATGGCCGCGGCCGGCCGGCACGGGCTCCGCGTCGCCATCCACATCGAGCCCTACGACGGACGGACTCCCGATCTCGTGCAACGCGATGTGCTCGGCCTGTTCAACCGCTATGGCATCGGCGAGTACTGGATCTACCTGTCGGACGGGCCCCAGCCCGAGGCCTGGTCGACCCTCACCTCACGCTTCGCCGACCTGACGTTCTGGGCCCACGGACACTCACCCTCGAACGGCGCCCGCGGCATCTTCCAGGCTTATGCGGCGAAGGCCGGCTTCGACGGGGTGTACACCTACGACCCCGTCCGCTACACACCGTCCAACTTCTCCACGTTCTGCACGCAGGCCCGGATTCGGGGCCTCCGATGCTCGCCCTCGGTGTCGCCCGGCTACGACGGACGGCGGGGGGTGCCCGACGACACCGTGCGCGACAGGCAAGACGGCGCGCGCTACGACGAGTCGTGGACCGGTGCCTACCGATCAGGAGCCGACGTCGTGAGCATCACGTCGTACAACGAGTGGCACGAGGGCACACAAATCGAGCCGGCGCGGGCCGGGATCTGCACCAGCGGGTACTGCTACTCGTCCTACGAAGGCGCCTACGGACAGCAGGGCGCGATGGCGGAGACCGCCTATGTGAACCGGACGCGCTTCTGGACCGACGGTCTGCGGCGTTAGGAGTTGTCGGGCGCCAGGCTGCGGATGGCCTCGCGACTGTCGATGCCGAACGGCATCAACGCCAGAACCGGAGTGGTGACGCCGTTGTCGACATAGCGCTGCAGGTGTTCACGGCATTGCTCGGGCGTGCCGTGGACGATGAGGTCGTCGACGACCTGGTCGGGGATGGCGGCCAGGGCCGCCTTGCGGTCGCCCGCCTTCCACGCATCCCACATGGGCTGCAGCTGGTCGCCCCGTCCGAGCCACTCGTGGAACGCCGCATAGACGGGCACGTTGAGGTAGGCGCTGATGGCGTAACGCCCTGCTGCCCGGACGGCATCGGCATCGGGGTTCGGGCACACGAAGATGCGGGCGACGATCTCCTTGCCGGCGCCAACCTCGGGCACGACTGTCTTCACGTCGTCGGCGCTCAGCCAGTTGATGATGGCCCCCTCGCTCTCGCGGCCGGCCAGGCGCAACATGCCGGGACGAAGGGCGGCGATCAGGATCGGCGGCACCTCCGGCGGCTTGCGCCCCAGCCGGAATCCCTTGCTCTTGAACGAGGCGAACTCGGTCTCGACCTTGACGCCGGTGAGCGCTTCCTTGAGGAACCGCACCATGTCCTTCGTGCGCTGGTAAGGCTCCTCGAAGGGGATGCCGTTCCAGCGCTCGACGATGACGTCGCTGCTGGTGCCGATGCCGAACGCGAACCGCCCGGGGGCGGCCTCGGTCATGGCCGCAACACTCTGGGCCATGAGCGCAGGACCGCGCGTGAACGCCGGGACGATGGCCGTGCCGAGGCGGACGTCGGGAATCCATGCGGCGGCCATCGCCAACGGGGTGAAGGCGTCGGTGCCGTTGGCCTCGCTCGACCAGAAATCGGTGTAGCCACGATCGGCGCACTCGACCAACCACTCCCGTTGCTCGGTCATCGAGACGCCGTCGAACGGGATGGTGATGCCGAAGCGATCCATGGGTTCCGACCCTACTTCGGGGCACAAAACCGCCGGTCAGGGTGTTGCACCAAGGGTGAAACGCCGCCATCCGCGCATTCTTGTCACACCCCTTGGGCACACTCACCACATGGAACGACAACTGGTCCTCATCGAGGAGCGGGACGTGGATTACCGCCTCGACGATCGCACCCGCGAGATCGGCCGCCGCGGCATCGCCGCCGCCCGAGAAACCCTCCGCAAGGCCAACGAAGCCGACCGCGCCACCCACCGCCGCACCGCCGCCTGACCCGTCCTCGATCTGTGTGCGTTTGGGGGCCGCAGAGTCCCCGAAGTGCGCGCAAAACGCTCTTGGCTGCAGGGGGAAGGGCTGGGATCGAGTGTGGCAGGCGGACCTAGGCTTGCGCCATGACTGATGTGGTGACCGTCGAGGCCGTACGGAGTCCGATGGGAAGGCGGGGT
>JBKJLU010000160.1:0-3586 GCA_046596815.1 Acidimicrobiales bacterium
CGCCCGGAAGTCGGGGGCACGATGCCGGATCGGTGATGACCTCCATGACGGGCCGAGACTACCGGCCCACCGCTTTGTGAACGCCAAGGCCGACATGCCGGCTTCAGCGTTCACAAAGCGTCAAGCGGGGGCGAGCACCACGGCGGGCTTGCCGTCTTGATACACCGCGACGAGGTTGCCGTCGGCGTCGAGGAGACCGACGGTGCCGGCGGGCAGGTCGGGCAGGGGGCGGCCGAAGCCGACCGCTACCCGTTGCTCGGCGTCGATCGTGACCGAGGGGTAATCACGCAGGGCATCAGCCGGGCTGACGACGTGTTCGTCGCCGACGACCTCGAGCAGGCGTGCCTGGCTGACGTCGAACGAGCCGATGGCGGTGCGCCGCAGGTTGCGGAGGTGGGCGCCCCCACCGAGTGCGACTCCGATGTCCGCCGCCAGGGTGCGGATATAGGTGCCCGACGAGCACTCGACCTCGACGGCGAAGACGAGCGGATCGGGTGTCGCTGAAACGTGGAACCGGTGCACCGTCACCGGACGAGCCGCCCGCTCGACCTCGATCCCCTGGCGGGCCAGGTCGTGCAGGCGCTTCCCGCCGACCTTGAGCGCGGACACCATCGGTGGCACCTGGAGGATGTCGCCGGTCAACGCGACCGCGGCCGAGCGGGCGTCGTCGAGGCCCACCCCCGACATGTCCCACTCCCCCGTCACCTCGCCGGACGAGTCGAGCGTCGTCGTCGCCGTTCCCAGCACGACCTCACCGGTATAGGTCTTGGGGAGATCGGTCAGATAGCGCAGCAGACGGGTGACCCGGCCCAATCCGACCAACAGCACGCCGGTCGCGTCCGGATCGAGGGTGCCCGAGTGACCCACCCGCTTCTGGCGGAACCGGCCCCGCAACTTGGCCACGACGTCGTGCGACGTCCACCCCGGTTCCTTGTCGATGACGACCAGCCCGTCGATCAACCGGCCCTCTGCGCCACGCGCTGGTCGTGGAGTGCGGCTTTGATGGCTTCGAGGACGTCGCTGACCGGATAGGGGGCGACGAAGCCGGCGGCGTACTGGTGGCCTCCCCCGCCAAAGCGGGCAGCGACGGCGCCGACGTCGAGGTCGGACACCGATCGCAGCGAGACCCGGATGCCGTCGGCCGTCTCCTTGCAGACGCAGGCGACCTCGGCCTCGGACGTTCGTCGCACCAGGTCGATCAGGCCTTCGGTCTCGTCGATCGACACGTCGAACCCGTCGAGGTCGAAGTTGGTGACCCAGGTGGCCACGAACCCGAGCTCGCGATCGAGTTCCGCCCGGGCCAGGCAGGCGCCGACCATCTTGAGGTAGCGGAAACTGTGCTCCTCGAAGAGCTGGCGGGTGAGGTCGGCGATCGGCAGGTCGAAGGTGGCCAACTCCTGGGCCAGCTCGAACACCTCGGGCGTGGTGTTGTCGTACTGGAAGCGACCGGTGTCGGTGACAAGCCCCGTGTAGAGGCAGAAGGCGGCGTCGCGGGTGAGCGGCCAATCGAGGCGTCGGGCCACTTCGCGGACCACCGTGGCCGTGGAGGCCGCCGCCGGTTCGACCACGTTGATGGCGCCGAAGCGATGGTTGGAGGCGTGGTGGTCGAGCACGACCAGGGTCGTGGCCGCTTGGGCAGCCGCCGCCAAGTCACCGAGGCGCGAGAGCGAACCACAGTCGAAGGTGACCATCACCTCGGGGGTCTGCGGGAAGTCGGCCGGCTTGGTGGCCAGGTCGAGACCGGGGAGGAACGTGTAGTGGGGCGCCACCACGAAAGGCTCGGACCACGACGCCACCGAGGCCACTCCCTGGGACAGCGCCAGGTGGTGGAGGGCCAGCATCGAGCCGAGGGCGTCGCCGTCGGGATTCACGTGACAAGCCAGGGCCAGCGAGGGTGCGCCGGCGATGGCCGCTACCGCAGCGTCAAGATCCTCGCTCGTCGCCGGGGTCATCCGCGGGTTCATCAGGTGCGTCCAATCCCTTCAAGAGCTCTTCGATGCGCCATCCACTGGTTACACCACTATCCAGCACGAACGACAGTTGCGGGGTTCGCTTGAGTCGCGTCTCCTTGGCCACGGCCGCCTGCAGCCGCACCCGGTTCTGTTCGAGGGCGACATCGGCATGTTCGGTACGGGCGCTGTAGAAGACGATGGCGTGGCGCAGATCGGCCTCGCACTCGATACCGGTGATCGTCACCAGCTCGAGGCGGTCGTCGTTGCCGCTGATGTGTTCGAGGGCTTCGGCCAGGATCTCCCGCAGCACCTCGTTGATACGGGCAGTACGGGGATAGCGCCGGGTGTGGGACGAGCGTCCCCGCCGGTCAGGCACGGTCTGGTCTCTCGAAGTCGGGCCAGCTCCGCTCAGTGGCCACGACCTCGACCTCGGGGAACGACCAGACGAAGCGCTCGACTGAGTCGAGCACCTCGCCCACGTGGCCGGGGGTGGCGGCGACGGCCGCGAACCCGAGTTCGGTCCGCTGCCACTTATCTTGGAAGCCGACCTCGGCCGCCGCCACCGCGTAGCGGTGGCGGGCGCCCTCGAGGATCGGCTTGATGACCGCACGCTTCTCCTTCAGGGAGTGGCACGCGGGGAGGCGCAAGTCGCAGCGCACGGCAGCTACGTGCGTGGGATCTCTCGCTCTTCGTAGGTCTCGATGACGTCGTTTTCGCGGAGGTCCTGGAAGTCCGAGAGCATGATGCCGCACTCGAACCCGGTGCGGACTTCCCGGACGTCGTCCTTGACGATGCGCAGCGACGGGAGCGAGCCCTTCCAGATGATGGTGCCCTCCCGCAGGTAGCGGACCTTGGAGTTTCGGGTGATGGTGCCGTTGAGCACCATGCAGCCGGCGACCTTGCCTCGCGGCGTGGAGTAGATCTCGCGCACCTCGGCGTCGCCGGTGACTACCTCTTCGTACTCGGGCTTCAGCATTCCGACCATGGCCGCTTCGAGGTCTTCGAGAAGCTTGTAGATGATCTCGTAGGTACGGATCTCCACGTCCTGCTGTCCGGCCATTTCGCGGGCCTTGCGATCGGGGCGGACGTTGAACCCGATGATCGTGGCCCCTGATGTCGCGGCCAGGCTGATGTCGTTCTCGGTTATTCCGCCGGCCGCCCGGTGGACGAACCCGACCTTCACCTCGTCGCGCTCGAGCTTTTGGATCGACTGCGTGACCGCTTCGAGCGAACCCTGCATGTCGGCCTTGAGGATCAGGTTCAGCGTGGCCTTCTCGCCCCGTTGAATCTGTTCGAAGATGTCCTCGAGCTTGGCCCCGGTACCGGTGGCCGAAGCCGTGCCGGCCTGGTTGGCGAAGCGCCGGCGTTGGGCCCGCGCGTCGGCCACCGTCTTGGCCGTCTTGTCGTCGACCGTGGCCCGAAGCTCATCGCCGGCCATGGGAACATCGGAGAGCCCGAGGATCTGTACGGGCATGGAGGGCTTGGCCTGCTTCACCCGTTTGCCCTTGTCGTCGACGAGAGCACGGACCTTTCCCCACGCCGCGCCGGCCACGATCATGTCGCCGACCCGGAGCGTGCCCGACTCGACCAGGACGGTGGCCACCGGTCCCTGGCCGACGTTGAGATTGGCCTCG
>JBKJLU010000163.1:0-4568 GCA_046596815.1 Acidimicrobiales bacterium
CTTCCGTTTTCTCGCGCCGGGGAACTTCCCGGGCCCTGGTATCCGACCAGACGGTGTTCACGCCGTCAACCGATTTTTTTCTGAGCTTCGTCTCGGGCCAGGAGGAGCTCATCGAGCAGCTCTCGAGTGCAGGCGGCGACGGGGCTGCGGCGGGCCTCGTGCTCCCTCGCCACCAGGTCTTTTCCATTGGCATCGACCACGAAGGCGCCGGCCTCGGCGCACACGAGCATGCCCCCGAGGTAATCCCACGGGCCGTGCGCCGGATCGCGGGTGCAATCGACGAACCCGTCGAGAATGCCGGCCGCCACGGCGCAAAGATCCAGTGCGGAGGCCCCCAGCGCCCGGAACTGACGCCATCCCAGATGTTGGGATGGGTAGCCCGACAGGCCAACGACCGACCGGCCGAGCTCGGTCGTCTCCCGAGAACGGATGGCGTCACCGTTCATGAAGGCGCCGCCACCGCGAACTGCGGAGAACCTGGTCCCCGTGGCCAAGTTGACGACCAGCGCCGCCAGGGGACCCTCGTCGTCGAGGGCGCAGAGGCTCGTGGCGAACCACGGGATGCCGCGCGATGCGTTGGTCGACCCGTCGACGGGATCGAGCACGACCAGGATCGGGCGATCGGCGGCGGTGAGGCCCGACTCCTCCGAGAGCACCCCGAAGCCGGCCCGGTCGAGGATCTTCAGCGCGACCTCGTCGGCCGCCAGGTCGCTGAAGTACTGGCTGGCCTTGGCCGTGCCGGCGGGGCCCCAGTCGGCCAGACCATCGAGCACGCTGCGTATACCGACCGTCACCTCGTCGAGCACTTGGAGCACTGCGTCGCCGTCGGTCACGGGGGCGGACGCTACCGTCGCCCGATGTCCCTCCGAGCGGCCACGCCCGCCGACGTCGACGAGATCTGCACGCTGATCGGTGAACTGGCCGACTACGAACAGATGCGAGATGAGGTGGTACTCGTCCCGGAGGAGGTGGCCACCCACCTCTTTGGCCCGCAGACCTCGGCGTCCGTGCTGATCGCCGTCGACGACGACTCATCCGAGATCGCCGGGTTCGCGCTGTACTTCCCGACCTTCTCCACCTTCCTGGGGAAGCCGGGACTCTGGCTCGAGGATCTCTTCGTGCGACCCGTCCATCGGGGGAAGGGGCACGGCCTGGCCCTCCTGAACCGGCTGCGTACCTTGACCGACGGCCGAGTGGAGTGGACGGTGCTCGACTGGAACACCCCATCCATCGAGTTCTACGACGCGCTTGGCGCCCAGCCCGTTCCCGGATGGACCCGGTACCGCTGGACTTTAAGCTGAGGCCAAATGGCCGTCATCGACACCGCCGGGTACGTCGCCGAGCTCAAGGATCACGCCGCCGACCACGGGTTCCACGTCCACGACGAGCGTCACTTCGTCGAGACCTACTCCCTCCGCCAGGCCTGGGAGGTCGACCTTCATCCCGAGGAGGGCTGCGGAGGACCGCTCGACCTGCACCTGGCGCTCGAGGTCGATCCCCGGGTGTTGCTGGCGTTCGAGGATCTCGTCATGGGCCTCGACGAAGAAGCCGACCCCCCGGACGACTTCCACTTTCCTCTCACGTTCACGTGGGCACTCCCCCCGCTGCCCCACGGACCTGATCTCCTCCAACTCGCACTGCAGTTGTCCGGCGTGGGAGGTCTCGAACTACCGCTCGAGGTCTCGGGCAGTGACGCGTTCCCTTCGGCCACCGACGCCCCCGAGCGCCGCATCACGGTGCAGGCTCGCCAGCAGGTCTCGCTGGCTCGAGTCCTGGCGGGAGAAGAACTGCTCTGCGACGTGTTCGACCGGTGCCTGGCCGTCAGCCAGTACCTGCTCGAGCAAGCACCGATCTGGCTCGACGACTGATCGCCGCTGCCAAACAGCACGGGTAGGGCGCCAGGGGGTAGAAACGGACGATGATCGGAACACCGACATGAGCGCCCGAGCGGTAGGCGCCCTACCGAGCGTCCTCATCGTCGACGACTCGACCGACATTCGGGGGCTGTTGACGACGCGCATCGGCCTCGACAATCACTACGACATCGTCGACGAAGCTTGCGACGGCGCCGAAGCCATCGTTCTGGCCACCCAACACAAGCCGGACGTGATCATCCTCGACGTGATGATGCCGGTACTCAGTGGCGTCGAGGCGCTTCCCGCCATCGTTCGAGGTTCGCCCGGATCCAAGATCGTCGTCTACTCCGCTTTCACGGACGACCTGGCGCTCGAACAGATCTACGAAGCCGGGGCGCACGCCGTGGTCAACAAAGCAGCCCCGCTCGAGCACCTGCTGTTGACGATGCACCGGGTCCTGAAGCCTGTCTGACGCCGTGGGCCCGGCTGGGATCGAACCAGCGACCCAAGGATTATGAGTCCCCTGCTCTAACCACTGAGCTACGGGCCCGTTGCTCCGGGGGAGGGACTTGAACCCCCAACATTTTGATTAACAGTCAAACGCTCTGCCGATTGAGCTACCCCGGATTGTCCGCCAGAAGATAGCAGCGCCAGACCAGAGGTGGCCCCGCAGCGAGAAGGGGGTAAGGATCACCGTATGAGATTCCGTGCAGGCCTCCTTCTTGGTTTCGCCGGCGGCTATTACCTCGGCACGGCCGCCGGGCGTGAGCGCCACGAGCAGATCAAGAGGACCATCCGCAAGGTCAAGCGGTCCGACGTCTACGACACGGCCACCGACAAGGCGAGGGCCGTCGTCGACCTCGGCGTCGAGCGGGCGAAGGACCTTGTCGACGCCAAGACCGGCGGGTCGAACGGCAGCGGGTCGACGCCCCACATCGACATGCCCCGCACCGATCCCCCGATCCGGCCCTAACGGCGCCGCAGAGCGACGGCGATCATTCGGCGTCGAGGTAGTCCCGCAGCCGCTGGCTGCGGATGGGGTGTCGCAGCTTGGCCAGTGTCTTGGCTTCGATCTGGCGGATGCGCTCGCGCGTGACGCCGAACTCCTTGCCCACTTCTTCGAGGGTCCGCATCTGGCCATCATCGAGACCGAAGCGCAGGCGGATGACCTCCTGCTCGCGATCGGACAACTGGGCCAGCACCTCCTTCACCGCCTCGTTGAGCATCGTCCGCGCCGCGGCGTCGGGGGGCACGATGGCTTCCTTGTCCTCGATGACGTCGGATAAAGAGAAGTCGTTCTCGTCGCCCACTGGCTGTTCGAGGCTGACGACGTCTTCGCCGATGCGGAGACATTCCCGTACCCGGTCCTCGCTCATCTCGAGGCGGACGGCGAGTTCCTCGAGCAGGGGGTCGCGTCCCAGTTCCTGCACCATCTGGCGCTGCACCCTCCCGACCTTGTTGATCGTCTCCATCATGTGGACGGGGATGCGGATCACGCGGGCCTGATCAGCGATGGCCCGGGTGATGGCCTGACGGATCCACCACGTGGCGTACGTCGAGAACTTGAACCCCTTCGTGTGGTCGAACTTCTCGACCGCACGCATGAGCCCGAGGTTCCCCTCCTGGATGAGGTCGAGGAACTGCATCGGCCGACTGCGATAGCGCTTGGCGATCGACACCACGAGTCGCAAGTTGGCCTGGATGAGTGCTTGCGTCGCCGCCTCGCCATCTCGCACGATCGCCGCCAACTTGGCGCGCGACGCAGGGCTGGCCGATTCGCCTGATTCTTCCAAGGCCTGCAGGGCCGCTTGCGCGACGAGCCGCGCCTGGATGCGCTCGGCCAGGGATACCTCCTCGTCGGCACGGAGCAGCGCGACCTTGCCGATCTCTCGCATGTACATGCGGACGAAGTCGGTCGGTCCTCCGCCGCGGTCATCGTCGAAGGTCGACGGTGCAGATCGCGGACGGATCGTCGGGCGGGTCGAACCGCTGTGGGCGCCCCTTGCCTTCGATCGGACGGGGACCTCCTCGACGTCGAGCTCTACGAGGTCGAGCTCTTCGCCGGCATCGACCGCCTCGACCAAGGCCACGGCTTCTCGGATCGCCTCGTCGGCCTCGGCCTCGGACGGCGTGTCGTCGACGTACTCGATACCGGCCTTGCGAACCTCGGTCTCGAGGGCCACGATCACCTCGGCGCTCAACTCGACGCTCTGCACGAGCGGAATGAGATCTTCGGGGGTGATCGTGCCGTGCACGCGTGCAGCAGCGAGCAGGGTACGAAAGTCGTCGGCCGGCACGCCCGCGGGCACCTCGATCGTCGACGGGTCGACGAGAGATGTGGACTCGGACGGCGTGGACCGCCCGGTTCCATGCGTCGCTGTCATCCCCCCTCCTCCCCGAACTGCACAAGCCAGGGTACCAATTGCTCTAAGGCGCCGAGACTCGTGCTGTCGTCCCACAACTGTTCGGTCGTCACCTTGAGCCAGGCGATGGTGGCGCTGTACTCGGTGGCGTCTTCGGCGCTGCGGGCTTCGGCCTGCAACACATGGAGGCTTCTCTGGGCCGCATTGGCGACGAGCAGTCGCATGACGTCGTCGGGGTCGGCATCGGCTTCCTCCACGGACAGCCGCTGCAAGAGTGCCGCGGCGTCGGGGCGCGCTCGTTCGATGGCCTCCTCGAGGGTCGACGAAGCGCACAACGCGTCGAAGGCGG
>JBKJLU010000271.1:0-7466 GCA_046596815.1 Acidimicrobiales bacterium
AGGTGGACGAAGTCAGGTTGGGCCATCAGTGCGCTCCTTGGCCAGGCTGCGCAGCAGCCCGTAGACGACCGAATCGGAGAGAGCCTGCCACGAAGCCTCGATGATGTTCTCGGAGACGCCGATGGTCGACCAGCTCGTCTCGCCGTCGGTCGAGTCGATGAGCACGCGGGTGACCGCACCCGTGCCCTTGTTGGTGTCGAGCACCCGCACCTTGTAGTCGGTGAGATGAAGGTTCGCCAGCGACGGATAAGCCCGGCCGATGGCTTGTCGCAGCGCCCCGTCGAGGGCGTTGACCGGGCCGTTGCCCTCGGCCGTGGCCACGTGACGCTCCTCACCGACGTGCACCTTGATGGTGGCTTCGGTGACGACCGTGCCGTTCTCGCGTTGGTCGGTGATGACCCGGAACGACTCGACCTCGAAGAACTCCTGCTTCCACCCGGTCGCCGTTCGCATCAACAGCTCGAGCGAGCCGTCCGCCGCTTCGAAGTGGTAGCCACGGTGCTCGAGCGTCTTGAGCTCGTCGAGCACGGCGGCCAGCGCGGGTCCGTCGATCTCGAGGCCGAGTTCCTTGGCCTTGAACTCGAGGGTCGAGCGCCCGGCGAGCTCGCTGACCACGAAGCGCGTGCCGTTGCCGACCAGCTCCGGGTTCACGTGCTCGTACGCGTCTCGAGCGCGGGCGATGCCCGAGGTGTGCAGGCCCGCCTTGTGGGCGAAGGCCGAGGAGCCGACGTAGGGCTGTTGGGAATCCTGGGTGATGTTCACCAGCTCGGCCACGTGGTGGGCGACGGCCGTGAGCCGCTCGTAGCGATCGTCCGGAATGGTGGTGATGCCCATCTTCAGCGAGAGGTTGGGGATGATCGAGCAGAGGTTGGCGTTGCCCGTGCGCTCGCCGTAGCCGTTGACACAACCCTGGACGTGGGTCGCTCCTGCCTCGACGCCGGCGAGGGCGTTGGCCACCGCGCACTCACCGTCGTTGTGGAAGTGCACACCGACCGTCGACGACGTCGCCGCCACCACCTCGGTCACGATGCGCGCGGCTTCATGGGGGAGGCAGCCACCGTTGGTGTCGCAGAGCACGAGCACTTCGGCTCCGGCCTCCTCGGCTGCATGCAGCACGGCGAGGGAGAACTCGGGGTTGCGTTTGTAGCCGTCGAAGAAGTGCTCGGCGTCGAAGAAGACCCGCTTGCCCTGCGAGACCAGCCAGGCGATCGAGTCGCGCACCATGGCGACGCCCTCGTCGAGCGAAGTGCGCAACGTCTCGGTCACGTGGTAGTCCCACGCCTTGCCGACGATGCACACGACGTCGGTGCCGGCGCCGGCAAGAAAGCCGAGGGTGGGGTCGTCGGCGGCATCGCCTCCGGCGCGACGAGTCGAACCGAAGGCCACCAGCGTCGCCGTCTGCAGCTGCAGCTCACCCGCGGCTGCGCGGGCGAAGAACTCGTCGTCCTTGGGGTTGGCCCCCGGCCAGCCGCCCTCGATGTAGGGCACGCCGAGGTGATCGAGTTGCTCGGCGATGCGCAGCTTGTCGTCGACCGTCAGCGACAGCCCTTCGCGTTGGCTCCCGTCCCGGAGTGTCGTGTCATACACATCTACGTGCGACGGGAGCGCGGGTACGTCACTACACATTGACGTGCTCGTTCCAATTCTTGTAGCGGTCGACCTCACCCCGCACCGCCGCGAAGAACACTTCCTGGATCTTGCGGGTGATGGGCCCCGGCTCGCCGATCTCGCGATCGTCGACCGAGCGAATGGGGACGACCTCGGCCGCTGTGCCCGAAAGGAAGGCCTCGTCGGCGGTGTAGAGGTCAGAGCGCAGGAGGTTGGCGGTGATGCATTCGATGCCGAGGTCACGGGCGATGGTCATCACCGAATCCTGGGTGATGCCGGCGAGGGCGCCGGCCGACACCGGCGGGGTGATGACCTTGCCGTGCTTGACGACGAAGATGTTCTCGCCCGTGCACTCGCTCACGTAGCCCTGCGGCGACAGGAGAATGGCCTCGTCGTAGCCCGCCTTGATGGCCTCGATCTTGGCCATCGACGAGTTGATGTACATGCCCGTGCCCTTGGCCGCCGGCGGCATGGCGTTGGGATCGTGGCGCTGCCACGAGCTGATCATCATCCGCACGCCGTTCTTGATGCCGTCGTCCCCGAGGTACGAGCCCCAGGGCCACACGGCGATCGAGACGTTGACCGGACAGGGCAGCGGGTTGAGCCCCATCTCGCCGTAGCCCAAGTAGACGAGCGGACGGATGTAGCACGACTCGACGTTGTTGACCCGCACCGTCTCCTTCGTCGCCTCGACGAGCTGATCGATCGTGTACGGCACGTCGATGAAGAAGATCTTGGCGCTGTCGAACAGACGCACGATGTGGTCGGTGAGGCGGAACACCGCCGGGCCCTGCGGCGTGGCATAGGCCCGCACGCCCTCGAACACGCCACAGCCGTAATGCAGCGAATGGGTGAGGATGTGGATCTTGGCGTCGTCCCAGTCGACGAGCGTCCCGTCCATCCAGATCTTGTCCACGGTTTGCAGCGGCATGGTCGTTAGACCCTTTCTCGGATCGATGACGCGACGAGCTTCCCGATGAGGGCGGGAGTCGGTGCGGTGGCGAGGACGTCGGCGACGGCCTCGGTGATGCGGGTTGCAGCGTCGGTCTCGCCCAGGAACTCGAGCATCATCGCCGCCGAGAGGATCGTGGCCGTGGCGTTGACCTTGTCGGTGCCGAGGGCGTCGTGGGCCGAGCCGTGCACCGGCTCGAACATCGACGGACCGGTGCGGGACGGGTTGAGGTTGCCCGTCCCGGCGAGGCCGACCCCGCCGACGACGGCGCCGGCCAGGTCGGTGAGGATGTCCCCGAAGAGGTTGTCGGTGACGATCACGTCGTAGCGGCCCGGGTTCTCGACGAAGTAGATGCAGGCGGCGTCGACGTGGTTGTAGGCGGTGGTGACGTCGGGGTACTCGGCCGCGACCTCGGTGAACGCCCGCTGCCAGAGGTCGCCGGCGAAGGTCAACACGTTGGTCTTGTGCACCAGGGTGAGGTGACGGCGGGGCCGGCTCTGGGCGAGGTCGAAGGCGTAACGGATGCACCGCTCGACACCCATGCGGGTGTTGACCGATCCCTGCGTGGCGATCTCCTGGGGGGTGCCCTTGCGGAGAAAACCGCCTTCCCCGGCGTAGGTGCCCTCGGTGTTCTCCCGGATGACGACGAAGTCGAGGTCGTTGCCCGAGAACGGTCGAAGGTTGACGTAGAGGTCGAGGGCGAAACGCAGGCGCAGGATGATGCCTCGCTCGATGGTGCCCCCGGGGATGCGGGTGTCGCCGATCGGCGGACCGAGGGGCCCCTTGAGGATGGCGTCGTATCCGCGGATCGCCTCGAGATCGGCGTCGTCGAGGACGTAGCCGTCGCGAAGGAACCGATCGGCTCCGAGATCGAAGGTGACCGTCTCGAGCTCGACGCCCGAGGCCTGCAGGACGTCGAGCGCGGCACCGACGATCTCGGGGCCGATGCCATCACCGGGGATGACAGCGATGCGATGGGAAACGGACATCGATCTCCTGGAACGAAAAAACCGCCCCCTCGGGCGGTCGAAGAATGCACACACGCCGGACGGGGTGCGTGCGCTAGAGAATGACTACCTGATCGGAGGCGAATTCGTCGGAAGCGAACATCGTTCCCGAGGATAGCCTGATTTCCATGAGCCAGACCCACCTGAGCCGCGAGACGTACGAGCGGCTGTCATCCGAGCTCCATGAGCTCACCACCGTGGGACGGACCAGCATTGCCCAGGCCATCGAGGCCGCCCGCAATCTCGGCGACCTCTCCGAGAACGGCGACTACCACGCGGCCAAGGACGAGCAGGGGCGGATGGAGGGTCGCATCCGTCAGTTGGCCTTCATGCTCGATGGGGTCCAGATCCTCGAGGATTCCGGTCCCAGCGACAAGGTGGGTCCAGGAAAGACCATCTCCCTCCGCTACGAGGGCGAAGATGACGTCGAGCGCTACTACCTCGGGTCGATCGAAGAGCGCCAGCAGGGCATCGAGATCATCTCGACCAGCTCGCCCCTCGGGCAGGCGCTTCTCAACGGGGCCAAGAAGGGCGACACCGTCGAGTACCAGACGCCGACGGGCGCCAAGGTGCGGGTCGAGATCGTCGACGTGAGTTGATCGGCGGGGGCGACAGCCTCCCGCTGCGGGCCCGGGGGGCCATCGGCGACACGGGCACGCTCGCGCTGGTGGCGGCCGACGGCACCATCGACTGGTGGTGTCCCGGCCGCTTCGATGCACCCGCAGTGCTGTTCCGGTTGCTCGACCCCGAAGGCGGCGCCGTGCGCGTCGGTCCGTCGGGACCTCCCCATGCCGGCGTCCAGTCGTACGACAAGGGCACCAACGTGCTCCGCACCCGACTTCCTGCGCCCGAGGGCGAGCTCGAGATCGTCGACTTCATGCCCTGGAACGGGCAGCGCCCCTCGGGCCGCATCGTTCGCATCGTCACCGCCTTGCGGGGGCGGGTCGACGTCGACATCGACGTGCAGCCGGGGTCGGCCTTCGGTCCGGCGAGGGACGTCGACAACTTCTCGCAGGGTGTCGTCTTCGACGGCGTCACCGTGCACACCGGATGCCCCCTCGATGGAAGGACGGGGCACCTCCGCCTCGAGGCCGGCGAACGCCACGTCATCATCATCGAGGAGAAGGGCGAACGCCGGCCCGAAGCGCTCAGCGTCGACGGGGCCCTCGATCTCCTCGATCGCACGAGCACCAACTGGCGATCTCATCTGGCACCGATGACCTACGTCGGTCCCTACGCCGCCGATGTCGAGCGGAGTCTGCTGGCCCTCAAGCTGTTGACGTACGGGCCGACCGGAACGATGGTCGCCGCTGGCACCACCTCCCTTCCCGAACGGATCGGTGGCGAGCGCAACTGGGACTATCGCTACGCCTGGGTACGCGATGCATCCCTCGCCATCGACGCCACCTACGACGCCGGCCTCACCGACGAAGCCGAGATGTTCAACGAGTGGCTCCTTCACCTCTTGCGCAATGCGACGTGGCCGTTGCGCCCCCTCTACGACGTCGACGGCCGGCCCCTCGATCCGGCCGACGAACGGTCGCTCGATCTCGCCGGGTTTCGCCGCTCGCAGCCGGTGCGGGTCGGCAACGGAGCCGCCGATCACCTGCAACTCGACTTCTACGCCGACCTCGTCAGCTCGATCCACGTCGAACAGTTCCAGCAATTGGGGAGCCGCGTCGGTGAACTGTGGGCATCACTGGTGGCCATGGCCGACTGGCTGTGCGAGGCGTGGAAGCTGAAGGACCAGGGCATCTGGGAGGTGCGCAGCGAACCCCGTCATCTTGTCTCGTCGAAACTCGCGTGCTGGTACACCCTCGACCGGATGGTCGAACTCGCGCACGCCCGCAGCCCCCTCGATCTCGATGCCGTGCGGTGGCGGGAGGTGACCAAGGAGATCAGGGCCTGGCTCGACGACAACGGCATCGCCGCCAACGGAGGCCTCCGAGCCGACGATGGCGACGACGACCTGTGTGACGGTTACCTGGTGCAGGTGGCCTGGCGGAATCCGTGGAAGGGAGACGATCGACTGGTCGACGCCACCCTCGACCGGATGATCACGAACCTCGGTTCTGGCCCGTTCATGTACCGCTACACCGACCAGCGCAACGATGGCTTCCCGGCCGGCGAGGGAACGTTCCTGGCGTGTGCCTTCTGGACCGTCGAGGCCCTCGCCACTCGCGGACGATGGGAGGAGGCGCACGAGCGGATGGAGAAGCTGTGTTCCTTCAGCCAACCGTTGGGTCTTTTGCCCGAGCAGGCGGATGCGGTCTCTGGCGACTACCTGGGCAACCTGCCCCAAGCCTTCTCCCATCTCACGTTGATCCAGGCGGCCCTCGCCCTCGCCCGGGGCCCCGCCTAGTTCTCCGCAGTGACCTCGAGGATCTGCAGGATCTCGTGGGCGATGCTCACGAAGAGTCCAGGCTGAGGCCCACCGGCGAGCACGTGAATTCGACCGTCGTCGCCGGCTACGACGCCCAGTCCGTGTCTCGGTTCTGCGAGGTCGCCAACGGCACGCCAAGCTCCGTCGAGGAGGCACTCGACCGAGGCGATGGTCCCCGTCGGCTCCTCACCACCGGCGACGCAAATGGTGTCCCCGACGGTCGCCGCCGCAATGCCTCCACGAGGAACGGCCAGCGCCGGTTCTTTGCGCCATCCACCGTTGAACGCCGCCGGGTCGAACGACTCGACGGCCACCACATTGGTGTCGATCCCGCCGGAACGACCGGCGATGGCGTACACCCGACCGCCAGCGGTCGCCGCGGCCGTGTGCTCGCGAGCCATCGACATCGGCGGCGCCGGGCGCCAGCCATCCGTTCCAGCCCGGTAGACCTCGACGGTGTCGACCACCTGTCCGTCCGACGTCCCCCCGAAGGCCACGAGTCGGCTCGTCGTCGCGGCCAGTCCCAGTGCACCCCGCCGGTGGCCGAGCGAGGGTTCGGCCTTCCAGGTGCCGTCGTCCGGTCCAAGGCTCCACACCTGGTCGGTCTCGCTCCAGGCGCTCGTCGGCCCGACGACGTAGCCGCCGGCGACGAAGAGCCGCCCGCCGAACTCCGCGGCGCCCGCATGGTGCAGGGGCGCAGGCATCGCCGGGCCGTCCGACCAGCGTCCCGTCTTCAAGTCGTAGCGGTCGACGCGGTCGGTGGGTGACCCGTCGGCCAGGAGGCCACCGATGACAAGAATCTGATCCCCGAGCCGGGCTGCGGCGACCTCCGTCCTCGCTTGCGGGACGGGCGTTGCCGATGGTGCGGTCGCCGGTCCGATGGGCGCGTCGGCGCCGTTCCCTGAACAGCTGACGAACAACAGTGATGCGACGATCACCAGAGCTCCGAGACGTGACCTCCGTCGCATGCGTACATGTTGCATCGCCGGCGGGGATAGAACCTGGTGCGTGCCCTCCGCTGCTCCCGCTGCACCACCCGCCGTCGCGCCTCCCTTGCCGCCGGGTCGTGAGATCGACCTCCCCGGTCGCGGCCGTACCTTTGCCCGCATCGCCGACGGTCCGCCCGGTGCCCCCACCCTGCTGCTGCTCCACGGATGGACGGCGTCGGCCGACCTCAACTGGTTCCGTTGTTACCAACCGCTGAGCCGGCACTTCAACGTCGTGGCCCTCGACCATCGGGGCCACGGGCGCGGCATCCGTAGCCGGCGTCCCTTCTCGCTCTCGGCCTGTGCCGACGACGCCGCCGCTTTGTTGGTCGAGCTCGGGATCGAGCGGGCCGTCGTCGTCGGCTATTCGATGGGCGGCCCGATCGCCCAGTTGTTGTGGAAGCGCCACCCCGACCTCGTCGAGGGCTTGGTCCTGTGCGCCACCAGCCGGAACTTCGGCCGCAGCCTCCCCGAGCGGGCGATGTTCACCGGCATGCTCGGGCTCTCGAGCGTGGCCAAGCTCACGCCCG
>JBKJLU010000277.1:0-4512 GCA_046596815.1 Acidimicrobiales bacterium
GAGATCAAGGTGCAGACCGGCCAGGCCGTCGGCGCCGGCGACACCGTCGCGATTATTGAGTAGACCAGTCGGTATGCCGACCACCGACACCAAGGCCGCCGCCCAGGAACTCGTCGATGCGCAAAACGACGCGCTCGTCGCGCTGAGCCACCGGATCCATGCCAACCCCGAGATCCGGTGGGAAGAAGAACGCAGTTCGGCATGGTGCGCCCAGCCCTTGGCCGAGGCGGGCTTCACCGTCGAGACCGGCGTCGCCGACCTCCCGACGGCCTTCGTCGCGACCTCCGGATCGGGCCCGCTCGTGATCAGCATCTGCGCCGAGTACGACGCCCTCCCCGGCATCGGACATGCGTGCGGACACAACGTGATCGCCGCCTCGGCGGTGGGTGCGGCGCTGGCCTTGGCGCCACTCGCCGACGACCTCGGCATCACGATCAAGGTGATGGGGACACCGGCGGAGGAGGGCGGCGGCGGCAAGATCCTCATGCTCGATGCCGGCGTCTTCGACGGCGTGCACGCGGCGATGATGGTTCACCCCTCGCCGACGGAGATGGACCACATGCCGTGCCTCGCGGTGGCTCACGTCGACGTGCACTACACGGGCAAGGAGGCGCATGCCTCGGCTTTTCCCGAACTTGGGATCAACGCCGCCGACGCCCTCACCATCGCTCAGACAGCCATCGGACTGCTGCGCCAGCACATCCCGCGTGAGGCCCGAATCCACGGCATCGTGACCCACGGCGGCGAAGCGCCGAACATCGTGCCGGCGCACACCACCGGCAAGTGGTACATCCGCGAGCGAACCCTCGAGCGTCTTGCCGAGTTGCAGCCCAAGGTCGAGCGATGCTTCGAGGCCGGCGCACTGGCGACCGGTTGCGACTACCGCATCGAGCCCCAGAGCCCGCACTACAGCGAGATGCGTGACGACCTCGATCTCCGCAACCTCTACCGGGCCAACGCCGAGGGACTCGGTCGGCGCTTCCCCGATCTCGGCGGAGTGCTCGATCAGATGTCGGGTTCGACCGACATGGCCAACGTGTCGCTGGCCATCCCCACCATTCACCCGATGCTCGGCCTCGACTGCTTCCCCGTGTCGAACCACCAGCCCGACTTCGCCGCCTTCTGCGCGTCACCAACCGCCGACAAGGCCATGCGCGACGGCGCCATCGCCATGGCGTGGACGGCGATCGACGCAGCTACCAACGAGACGGTTCGCGCCCGCCTGCTGGCCTCGTCCTTCTCAGCAGCCGGCTGAGCCCTCGTCGGTGCTCGCCACCTGCGCGATCACGGGGTAGAGGCTGCGGCCTCCGGTGCCGACGACGAACTACCGCAGGCCATTCCGGGGAGCGAAACGCTCGTAGAGGTGATCGTGTCCGCCGAGGACGATGTCGGCTCCGTCGTCGGTGAGGGCTTGCCAGAACGGCTCGTAGCCGTCGTCGCTGCCGTGCAGTCCGGATGACCAGCGGGGGGGTGATGCCAGTAGGCGAGGGTGCACCTGGATGTGTCGGCGGCGAGGTCGGCGCGCAACCACGTGAGTTGGGCACTGCCCTCTCCGCACCCGCCGATGGCTGAGCACACCGAGTTCAGCACGACCACGTGCCATCCGCCGAGGTCAGCAGGCGCTGACGAGGACCATCACGCCGGCCACCGTCGGCGCGGCGATGCGGGTCCGCACGTCAGTCGGCGGCGTCGGCGAGGGCTTCGGCGAGGGCGGGGTGGACGAGGAGGCTCTCGGTGATGGCGCTCACCTTGAGGTTGGCCGTCACCGCCAGGGCCAACACCGAGATCAACTCGGCGGCGTTGCGGCCCACGATGGATCCGCCGAGCACCACGCCGGTGGCGGGGTCGGAGAGGATCTTGACGAAGCCCCGTGTGTCGCCCTCGATGTGGGCCTTGGCCGACGACGCCATCGGAACCTTGGTCACCCGAATCTTGCGACCGATGGCGAAGGCCTCGGCTTCGGCCAGCCCGACGTCGGCGATCTCGGGCTCGGTGAAGATGGCTGAGGCCGCCTTGTCGTAATCGAGGTGCCGGTGCTCGCGCGTGTGCAACCCCATGACGTGTTCGGCCACCTTGCGACCCTGGATCGAAGCGACCGACGACAGCGGGAGTTTGCCGGACAGGTCGCCGGCGGCATAGATGTGCTTCACGTTGGACTGGCAGTGCTGGTTGATCGGGACGTAGCCCCCGTCCGTCGTCACGCCCGCGGCTTCGAGGCCGAGCGCCTCGGAATTGGGGACGGCGCCGATGGCCAGCAAGGCGTGCGAACCGGTGGCCACCCGTCCGTCGTCACACCGCACGACGACCTCGTCGCCTCCCGCAACCCGCTCGATGGCGACGGCCCGCGCGCCTTTGTAGAGCTTGACGCCGCGGGCGATGAAATCCTCCTCGAGCACGGCCGCCACTTCGGCATCGCGCCCCGGCAGCACCTGCTGTCGAGACACGATCAGCGTGACCTTGCACCCGAAGCTCGAGAACATGTGCACGAACTCGACCCCGGTGACGCCCGACCCGACCACCACGAGGTGCGACGGCATCTCCGGCGGCGGATACGCGTCGCGCGTCAACAGGATCCGCTCGCCATCGGGCGCGCAAAATTCCGGAATGCGAGGACGCGAGCCGGTGCATACGAGGACGGCGTCGGCTTCTAGCGCCCGCACCGTTCCCGCCTCGTCGACCGCCTCGACCGCGTGAGGACCCACCAAGCGCCCGGTCCCCCGGATCATGGTGACGCCTTGGCTCTCGAGGAGCTCGACCACCGAGGTGTTGAGGCGGGTCTCAATACCTCCGATGCGAGCTCGTAACGCGTCGACGTCGAGCGATGCGACCATCGGTGAAAGCCCCATCACCGTCGCTCGCCTCGCTTCGGCCATGGCCCCACCCGTGGCGATCATCGCCTTCGAGGGAATGCAGTCCCACAGGTGAGCGGCGCCGCCGACGACGTCCCGCTCGATCACCGTGACCTCAGCGCCGAGGCGGGCCGCGTGGGTGGCGGCCGTGTGACCCGCAGGCCCGCCGCCGATGATCACGAAATGCACGGGAGGAAGCTATCCCCGGGAAACTGTCTAGTGTCCCTTGACAAACAAGACCGGCCTGTGTCTACATGCCTAGACATGGCCCTCGACGAGGACGTCCTTCACGACGTCAACATCGCCCGCGACTCCCTCGAGGCCCTGGAAGACCAGACCTACGAGGCGAGGGCAGCTTTCCATCAGGCCATCCGCCGGCTGCACGCCACGGGGGGTTCGATGCGGGAGATCGCCAGCGCGCTCGGCATGAGCCACCAGCGGGTGCACCAGATCATCGGGACGGACGGAATCGTCGAGGTCGAGGCGTCGGCCATCACCGACGTGAGCCCCCTTCCGGCACCGGTCTCGGTTCCGGCGGCCGCGGCCATGGCCGTGACCGGAGGCGAAGACGCCTGCTCGTTCTGCAAGGCACCTCGGCGTGAACTCGACAAGTTGCTGGCTGCGCCCGGCCCGGTCTTCATCTGCGACAACTGCGTCAAGCTCGCCAATCTGGCTGTGCAGCAGCGGTCGGCGGCGGGGTTCCGCAGCGTGCCCGTCGACGAGGACGCCACCTGCTCGTTCTGTGGCAATGCGTCGGCCATCGGCGGAGTGATGGCCGAGGCCGACACGGGGTCCCCCCGGATCTGCGCGCGGTGCACGGAGACCTGCCGGAAGCTGGTCGTCGGCAACGAGCCTCCGAAGACGGTGGGGCGGCGCAACACCAAGGTGCGGTGCTCGTTCTGCAACGTCAGTCAGGCCGACACCCGCAAGCTCATCGCCGGACCGGGCCTCTACATCTGCGAGGGCTGTGTCGTGGCTGCGACGGAGGTCGTCACGACCACAGGTTCAGTGCGCGGACCTCGCCAGGTCGTTCTTCGACCTGGCTCGCCCGACGAACTCCATCCCTGTCGGTTCTGCGGCAAAGCGCCGGGCCAAGTGGCAGCGATCGTGAAGGGCGGCCGGGCCAGAATCTGCAACGAGTGTCTCGACCTGTGCAGCGACATCATCCAAGAGGAGCTGTAGGCCCTAGCTGGGTTGATAGACACCGAACTCGGCCCGCAGCACGTCGCTGACCTCGCCCAGAGTCGCCATCGAACGCAGCGCTTCCTTCATCGGATAGAGCAGGTTCTGCGTTCCGCGCGCAGCGGCGGACACGTCGGCCAACGCGGCGTCGACGGCCGACTGATCCCGGTCGGCCCGCACCGACTTCGTCCGCTCGGCCTGGCGCCGTTGCGACTCCGGATCGATGGGGAACACGTCCGTCGCCTCGGGGGCATCGTCTTTGTAGGAGTTCACGCCGACGACGACCTTGTCGCCGCGATCGACGGAGCGGGTGAACTCGTAGGCCGCCTGGGTGATCTCGTCCTGCATGTATCCGGCTTCGATGGCAGCGACGGCCCCGCCCATGGCGTCGATCTTCTCGAGGTACTCCCACGCCGCCCGCTCGATCTCGTCGGTCAACGCCTCGACGAAGTACGAACCCGCGAGCGGGTCGGCGGTCTCG
>JBKJLU010000347.1:0-4391 GCA_046596815.1 Acidimicrobiales bacterium
GGTGACGGCCACGGTGATCGACGCCACATTGGTGTGGCTCGCGCCGGCATTGCCGGTGACGGTCCGGTTGAACGAGCACCGGTACGTGTCGGCGCCTCCGGCCGCGTCCGAGTCGGCGGCCGCCAGAACGCGGTCGTCCAGACAGGTGGTCGAGGCGAACGTGAACACATCCGACGTCGTGGATCCGACCCGGTCGGTGAGATCCGTCAAGGTCACCGGCTCAGCCGACGTGTTCGTGACGACGACGTCGTAGGTGATCGAACCGCCGGGCTCGTTGATCGTCGAGGGACGGGCGGACTTCTGGACGACCACCGTCGGCGCCGGGTCGAAGGTGTTCGCAAAGGTGCACGTCACGCGGATCGGTCCGCCGGGGACCACGGTCACCCGATTGTTCGCCAGATCAACGGTCGCGGTGCCACCGCTGCAGACGATGCCTTCGAGGCGCCACTCGCCGGGTGTGACTGCGGGCTCGGTCTCGGTGATGACGTAGCTACCGTTGACGTCGGCCAGATCGTCGAAGAGTCGACGGTCGGGCGTGGTGTCGGGCGTCGTTACACCGTCATCGACGAGCTGAAAGTCGGTGGCCGCAACCGCCGGCGGGGCAAAGCGGAACGGGAACGACGTAGTCCCGTTGAGGTTGGCGTCCTTGATGACGACGATCGAGGCGCAATTCGTGATCGACGTCGAGATGGGGCTCACGAAGTCCTTGAGCGCACTCCTGAACGACGACGACGCCCGACTTTTCAGGATCACGTTGGCGAAGTTCACGCACTCGCCGGGCACGAAGATCTCGACCTCCCGGAGATTGATGGCGAGTTCGCCGAAAAGACCATCGCCGCTGACCGATGCCTCGGCCTCGGCGGCCGTCAGGATCACCGGTGCCGAGAAGCTGCCACTCGTGAACGTGCGGGCGAGGATGACGGGCGTGGTGGCTCCGCCTTGGTAGTCGTAGGTGACGAGGAGATCACCGTCGGTGCGCACCTTGTTGACGCCGTTGCCGCAGTCGGTGGCCGACTGGTTCAACTCGAAGTCGACGGTCGCCGTTCCGTTGTTGTCCGACCGACGGAAGGCAAGGTAGAGCACCTCGCCCTCGAGCCCCAGGTAGAAGTCGGAAAAGTCGTCCTTGCTCGGCGGGATGCTGCCGGACTCGACCGCCGGGCAGGCATCGGCCTCTTGCGCGCCTTGCGTGTACGAGGTGTCGGCCGAGCTCTTCACGAGGTCGGTGCGCCTGGTGATGGACGCACGGGTGTCGAGCGTGCCGTCTGAGGCGTTGAAGCTGCTACCGGCCAGGTTGGCCGCCGCCGGTTGGGCCACGATCCCGATCAGGCCGCCGAGCGACAACAGGGCGGCGAGGAACGTCACGACCACCTCGACCAACCTGCTCGCCGTGGGCTGAGGGCCGTAGTGGGCGCCCGAAGGACGGAGCCGCGGGACATGCCGACGGCGACGGCCGATCTTGCTCTGCGATACGTGCTGGAGGTCCATCGACCCGCCTCTTTCTCAATGGCTTTTGCGACGAGCCGGAGAATTACGCTTCAGTTCCCGCCCGAAGCTGCCGACACTCTCCGTGGAGCCGTCTTTCCGACGCCACGTAGCGTGAGTAAACCACGTATCGCGGCCGAAGGCCAGCCCGAATTCGGGCAAGCGCGCCTTATCGACGGCGGAAGACGTCGGGCAGCTGGCGCAATGGCACCAGGTCACGCCGGTAGTGGCGGTGCGTCTGGGCCACGGCCTCGGCAGCTTCGCCCCGGAGCCGTTGGAGTTCGGCTTCCAGGGCGGCGACCCTTCCCTCCAACTCAATGACGCGCCGCACGCCCTCGAGGTTGAGCCCGGCGGCCGTCAACTCTTGGATGCGCTGCAGTTGCTGGATGTCCGTCTCGCTGTAGCGCCGACTCCCCCCCTCGGTCCTTGCCGGATCGAGCAGGCCCTTTCGTTCATAGATGCGCAACGTCTGGGGGTGCATCCCGGCGAGTTCCGCGGCCACTGAGATGACGTAGACCGCCCGTAGGCGACGCCGCTCCTGCCCGTCGTCCACCGGTGCGATCACGTCTCGATGCCCAGGTGGGTGCGGGGCGAGGTCGTGATGGTGGCGGCCAGCGCCTCGGTGGCCTGGCGCTCGTCGTCACTCAAGGTCAACGGGACGGCCACCTCGACGGTCACCAGCAGGTCGCCGAACCCGCCGGGCACCGGGGTACCCCGGCCACGCACCCGGAAGGTCTTGCCGTTGGGGGTGCCGGCGGGGATCCTCAACGTCACGGGCGCGTCGAGAGTTGGGACGGTAACCGTGGCCCCGAGCGCCGCCTCTGGGTAGGTGACCGGCACGGTCAGCGTGAGGTCCTTGCCCTTGCGTCCGAACAACGGATGTCCCCCAACTTTCACGGTCACGTAGAGGTCACCACTTGGTCCTCCGTTGGCGCCGACGCCGCCTCGACCTTTGAGCCGGATCCGTTGCCCGTCGAGTACCCCGGGTGGAATTCGCACCTTGACCTTGCGGGGCCGGTGGACGATGCCGGAGGCGCGGCACTCCTTGCACGGCGTCTCGACCCGCATCCCGGTGCCGTTGCAGTCTCGGCAGGGCTGACTGAAGGAGAACAGCCCCTGGTTCTCGTCCCGCACCCCGCGCCCGCCGCAGGTCGAGCAGATGACCGGTGACGTACCCGGGGCCGCGCCCGTTCCTCCACAGTGCGTGCAGGCGGCGTCGCTGGTGACGTTGACCGTCGTCTCGGCACCGTTGACGGCGTCGTCGAAGGCCAGATGCAGTTCCGTTTCGAGGTCGTCGCCACGACGAGGGCCGTTGACCCGCGCCCCCGGTCGGTTGCGCGTTCCGGCGCCGCCCCGGTTGAACATGCCGCCGAGGATGTCGCCGAGGTCGTCGACTCGGAATCCGCCGGGGAATCCGCTCGCGCCCCCACCGAAGGGATTGCCTCCGCCTCCGCCGAACCCGCCGCCGCCGCCGAGACGCCGAACCTCGTCATATTCCTTGCGCTTGGTCTCATCGCCGAGCACGTCGTAGGCAGCCGAGACCTCCTTGAACTTCTCCTCGTCGCCACCCGAGTCCGGGTGCAACTGCTTCGAGAGCTTGCGATAGGCCTTGCGGACGTCGTCGTGGGACGCCGACTCGGAGACGCCGAGCACCTTGTAATAGTTCTTCTCGAACCACTCCCGCTGGGCCTGCGCCATGACGCCCCTCAGCCCTTGACGGTCACCATGGCGGCGCGGACCAGACGGCCCTTCCACCGGTACCCGGCGCGCATGAGTCCGGACACGATCGGTTCACCGCTGGTGTCACCCTCGCTGGGTTCGTGGGACACGGCCTCGTGCTCGTTGGGGTCGAACGCCGCGCCGACCGGATCGATGCGCTCCAGCCCCGCCTTGGCCAGCACCTCGACGAGCGAGGACGCCAGCGGAGCGATCGCCTCTCCCTCTCCGTGCTGGCGAGCCAGGTCGATGGTGTCGAGCACCGGCAGCAACTTCACGGCCAGATCTTCCCCCGCCCGCTCCTGGGCCTCGACCTGCTGCCTCGTCACCCGCTTCTTGAAGTTCTCGAAATCCGCCTGCAACCGCTGCAAACGATCCAGATACTCGTCCCGCTCCCTCTCGGTAGCAGCAAGTACATCCAGCGCATCGACCGCATCGTCAAGGTGCTCGTCCGACTCGCCAACGTCCTCCACGACAGGAGCCGCAGTTGCAGTTCCGCTTTCCTCGGGGAGGGACTCCTCCGGGTGGCCCGTAGCGGGGGGGCCCGCAGCGGAGGGGTCCCCGAAGGGGGAGGGGCCGCTGTGGGAGGCACCGTGAGGGTCAGGACCCGGAGGAGTCTCGGGGGCCTCCGTCACTACTTCGATTCCTCGTCCACGATCTCTGCGTCGACCACTTCGTCATCCGATGCGGATGCATCAGAGGAACTGCTCGATCCGTTCGCAGAAGCAGCCTCCGAAGCCCCATCCTCGTAGAGCCGCTGGGCGAAGGGTTGTAGCGCCCCGTTGAGGGTCTCGGTGGCCGACTTGATGGCCTCGAGATCCGATCCGGCGAGCGTGGTCTTGAGTGCTGCGAGGGCCGACTCGACCGACTCCTTCTCGGGTCCGGTGGCCTTGTCGCCCTGGTCCTTGAGGAGCTTCTCGGTCTGGTACACCCGGCTGTCGGCGTCGTTGCGGACCTCGGCCTCTTCTTTGCGCTTGCGGTCGTCCTCGGCGTGCGACTCGGCGTCGCGGACCATCTGCTCGATGTCCTTCTTGTCGAGCGAGCTCTGTCCGGTGATCGTCATCGACTGCTCCTTGGACGTCGCCCGATCCTTGGCCGAGACGTGCACGATGCCGTTGGCGTCGATGTCGAAGGTGACCTCGATCTGCGGGATCCCACGGGGAGCGGGCGGCAGATCGACGAGCTGGAACTTG
>JBKJLU010000352.1:0-9554 GCA_046596815.1 Acidimicrobiales bacterium
AGGGGATGTCTGCGAGTACGAGTGGCATCGAAGGGTTCGGGCCGGGCGCCCGTTTGGCCGTAGCGCTGGCATCGGCCGAAGCCCGCAATCTCGGCTCGACCCGCCTCGGCACTGAGCACCTGTTGCTCGGACTGCTGGCCCATCGCGACGGCGGTGCCGCCCAAGCACTCGGCGTTGCCGGCGTTACCCTTGCCGCCGGACGGCGCAAGGTCACCGAAGCGGTCGGGCAACGACCGCCGGCCGATGACGCCCTCGAGCGCTCACCACGGGCCGAGCGGGCCATCGGCCGGGCCTTTCGATTCGCCCAGGAGAGCCGGTCGAAAGAGGTGCGCACCGAGCACCTGCTGCTCGGTGTCCTCGACGTCGAGGGCACCGCGGGTCAGGTGCTGCGGGGCCTCGGGACCGACATCGAACGTCTGCGCGCGTCCCTCGAGTCGCCGCGCCCCGACGACGCCCCCGACGGAGGCGAAGGGCTCGCGGATACCGGGTCCGGAGCAACGTCACCGAGGGCGATCGGCAATCCGGCGGTCACGTGCGCGGCGTGCGCGGCACCGTTGGCCGACGCGCTGGCCTTTCAGATCCTGACGGCCAGCGACGACGATGGCCGCACACGCGACGTCATCGTGGTGTCGTGCCGCGCCTGCGGATCCGCCGTCGGGGTCGCCCGCTGACCTACAAGCGGTGGGTCAGCGGAACGCGAGGCCCTCGAAGTTGCCGCTCGACCGCCACTCGTCGATGTACTGGAAGTAGGCCATCGCGCCGGAGGGGTAGCCGACGTTGAGACGCACCTTCGGTCCGGGGTCCTGGCCCTCGTTGTTGTAGTAGCCGGGCGTGCAGTCGGGGGAGCCGATCATGCCGGTGCCAGGACCCGAGAGGAGCAACTCGATCCAGGCGTCCTCGGCCTCTTTCGTGACCTCGATCTCGGCGTTCCCGTTGTCGATGGCGTGCTTGATGGTCAGGGCGATCGTCTTGCCCGCCTCGGTCAAGTTGTGGGGGATGTTCGAGATCAAGTTGGCGCCCTGGGTCGGCTGGACGATGAACGCGTTGGGGAAACCGTGCACGTGAATGCCGTGCTTCGTCCGCATACCCTCCGCCCAGTACTCGGACAGCTTCACGCCGTCCCTCCCGGTCATGTCGTAGCCGGTTCGCCGTGTGTAGTCGGTGCCGACTTCGAAACCCGATGCATAGATGATGCAGTCGACCTCGTACTCGACGTCACCCTCGGGCCGAGCGACGACGACACCCTTCTCGGTGATGCGTTCCACGCCCTTGCCGTCGGTGTGGACGAGCTGGGTGCCGGGTTCGTTGTATGCGTCGAGGTACTCGTCGTGGAAGCAAGGACGCTTGCACAGCTGGCGGTACCAGGCCTTGAGACCATCGGCCGTCTCGGGATCCGAGACGATCGAGTCGATGCGAGAGCGAATCTCCTCCATCTTCTCGAAGTCCGAATCCTCGAAGGCCTCCATCATCTTCTCGGGGGTGAGGCCCTCGCGAGGCAACGACATGATCCGGGCACGGATGCGGCGGGCGAGATCGGTCCAGCCATCCATGACAAGGTCGTCCTCGGCCATGCCCCCGGTCTGGTTGGCCGTGAAGTTCTCGAGCCAGCGCTGCTGCCAGCCGGGAGTCGCCATCTCTGCGAACCACTCGGGATCGGTCGGTCGGTTGTTGCGGACGTCGACCGACGAAGGCGTGCGTTGGAAGACGAACAACTCCTTGCAGGCGCGGGCGAGGTGGGGCACGCACTGCACTGACGTCGCCCCCGTGCCGATGATGGCCACTCGCTTGTCTGCGAGCTTGTCGAGCGGCGCGCCTTCGGAGTCGCCGCCGGTATACCCGTAGTCCCACCGGCTCGTGTGGAACGACGTGCCCTCGAACGATTCGATACCGGGGAGTCCCGGCAGCTTGGGAACGTGGAGAGGGCCAGTGCCCATGGCGACGAACTGGGCGGTGAACTTGTCGCCCCGGTTCGTTCTGATGATCCAACGCGTTGCGCTCTCGTCCCACTCGAGGTCGTCGACCTCGGTGTGGAACAGCGCGTTGTCATAGAGGCCGTAGTGCTTGCCGATGCGCTGACAGTGCTCGAGGATCTCGGGCTGGTGCGCGTACTTCTCCGACGGCATGTGGTTCGTCTCTTCGAGCAGCGGCATGTACACGAACGAGGCGGTGTCGCACTGGGCGCCGGGGTACCGGTTCCAGTACCACGTCCCCCCGAAGTCACCGCCCTTCTCGATGATGCGCACGTCCTCGACGCCGGCCTCCTTGAGCCGGGCTCCGGTCACCAACCCGGCGAACCCACCACCGATGAAGGCGACGGTCACGTGGTCGGTCTTGGGCTCGCGCTCGGTCACGGGCGTGTGAGGATCATCGAGGTAATGGGCGAGGGTGCCCGTCAGTCGCAGGTACTGCTCGTTCCCGTCGGCCCGGAGTCGCTTGTTGCGCTCTTCCATGTACTTCACCTTGATGGCCTCTTTGTCGATCGGCGTGCCATCGGGCAGTCTCGGACCGTCGGTGATCGTCATGGCCCCATTTGAGCGGAATGCGGGACTTCCCGGCCACCCCACGCAACGCCCTAGGTTTCGCGGGGTGACGGTGACGACGAGGTACGAGATTGTGACGGCCGACGACGGAGGCGAGTTCGAGGCGTACTGCGCCGTACCCGAATCCGGAAGCGGAGCCGGGGTGCTGCTCTTTCAGGAGATCTTCGGCATCAACGACAACATGAGGACCCTGGCCGACCGGTTGGCGGAGGCCGGCTACGTCGTCCTGGTCCCCGACATGTTCTGGCGGCTCGAGCCTCGCTTCGAGCGCAAGGACGAGTCGGGTTTCGGTGACGCCATCGCCATGGTGCAGCGCTTCGACCTACCGGGAAGCGTCCGTGACATCCAGGCGACGCACGCCCGCCTGCTTTCCATGCCCGAGTGCTCGGGCAAGGTCGGCGTTATGGGGTTCTGCCTCGGCGGCGGGCTGGCGTTCGCCGCAGCCACGATGAGCCGGGTCAACGGACGAGGCCCCGACGCCGCCGTGCCCTACTACGGATCGCCCGTGAACGACCTCCTCGCCCACGCCGACGACCTGACGTGCCCGACCATGTTCCATTACGGGAACAACGATCCGTTCATCCCCGAGGACAAGCTGCAAGAGGTCGAAGTGGCCATGGCCGGCAAAGCCAACGTCATCATCCATCGCTACGACGCCGGCCACGCCTTCTCCAACTGGGACGCCCCGTCGATGTATCAGCAGGAGGCGGCCGATCTCGCGTGGTCGCGCACCCTGGCGTTCCTGTCAGAGCACCTCGGCTGAAGCGATCGCCGTCATCAGACGCTGGGTCTCTACCGCTCGATCGTGAGGTCTCGTAGGTAGAACCAGTACGTGCGCCAGCGACAGACACCCCAGAGCGCCCAGAGGTCCCAGAACATCCGCCAGGTCCGGCGGTAGCCGTCGACCCTGCCGAACTTGTCGCGCTTCGTGCGATGGGTGACGCCGGTCATCACCCGGGCCACCGTCGGCAGACGGGCCTCGCAGATGACTTCGTTGATCATGATCTCGATCGTGTAGCCGTTGCGCTTCGAGGGAGGGATGGCGTCGAACACCCAACGGGGCACGATGCGCTCACCGCTCGTCGGCGGGAACCGCAGCACCCACGGGTTCCAGAACCACCCGTAGTCGAAGGTGCCCAGGGACATCGCCGCTCGGTGCTCGACCACGGGACGGCAGATGTCGTCGAGATGGGCGGGGGTGACGCCGATCAGGTCGGCATCGACGAACAACACGGCGTCGGCGTCGCTGGCGGACACACCCGCCTCCATGGCATGGGCCTTCGATCCATCCGACCGCTCGCGTCGCACCACCTTGGCCCCGGCAGCCGCAGCCACGACCGCGGTGTCGTCCGTCGATCCATCGTCGACGACGATGACGTCCCGGACGTAACGACAAGCGCGCGCGATCTCGACGACCGATCCGACCGTGACCGCTTCGTCGCGCGCCGGGATGATGCAGTCGACCCGCAACCGCCTGGCGCCCGGTCCGTTAGGACGAGGACTCGGCCGAGCGGGTGTAGCCGGCGCGCTCGCCGCGGGTCACGAATTTGATCGCCATCTTGCGCGAGGCCTCGTCGATCATCTCTTCGCCGAACATGACCGCACCCATGCGGTCACCTTCGGTGGCCTTCTTGTAGGCATCGAGGATGGCGTGGGCTTTGTCGAACTGCTCCTGGGTCGGAGAGAACACCTCGTTGAGGATGTTCACCTGGTCCGGGTGCAGCGCCCACTTGCCGTCGTAGCCCAGAACCTTGGTGCGGTTGCAGTAGTCGCGGAAGCCCTCGGGATCGCGGACGTAGAGGTAAGGGCCGTCGATGACCTGGAGACCGTTGGCCCGGCCGGCCATGAGGATCTTGTTGAACACGTAATGGAAATGGTCGCCGGGATACTCGGGGATCTGCACGCCGCCGGTGAGCACGGGCATCTCCATCGAGGCGGCGAAGTCGGCCGGACCGAAGATGATCGTCTCGAGTCGGGGCGACGCCGCGCAGATCTCCTCGACGTTGATGAGGCCCCGCGCCGTCTCGATCTGGGCCTCGATGCCGATGTGGCCGACCGGCAGTCCGGCCTTCATCTCCACCTGGGTCAGGAGCAGGTCCATGGCTACGACCTCGGCCGCCGTCTGCACCTTCGGCAACATGATCTCGTCGAGGCGCTCACCGGCATTGCCGACGACTTCGATGACGTCGTACACGGTCCACTGGGTGTCCCAGGCGTTGACCCGGACGCAGAGGGTGCGATCGCCCCAGTCGAGGTTCTTGATGGCATCGACGACCTTGGCGCGCGCCCCTTCCTTCTCGAGGGGTGCGACCGAGTCCTCGAGGTCGAGGAACGTCATGTCCGCAGGGATGGTCGGGCCCTTGGCCAGGAAGCGCTCGCTCGATCCGGGGACGGAGAGACACGAACGGCGGGGAAGGCTGCGGGTGCGGGCGGACATGGCCGGAATCGTAGGAGCGGCCCTCGCCCACGGCCAAGACCGCCTGAGGCCAGTCGGTCAGTTCGTTGGCTGAAGGTGCTCGACGAAGAAGTCTCGGATTCGTTCTTCGAGGTACACCCGGTCGGCTTCGGTCCGCGGGGAGTGGCGCTCTTCCGGAAGCAGGAAGAGTTCGTAGGGGATGCGGGCCTGGATCATCGACTCGATGAGCCGGGCGCTGTGACGGAAGTGCACGTTCTCGTCGATGAGCCCGTGAATCAACATGAGGTGGCGATCGCGCAGCCCGTCGACATGGGCCATGACCCGCGAACGGGCGTAGCCGTCCGGATTCGCTGACGGCGTGCCCATGTAGCGCTCGGTGTAGTGCGTGTCGTAGCCGTCCCAGTCGGTCACCGGGGCGCCCGCCACTGCTGCCTTGAAGACCCCGGGTTCCTTGGCCAGACAGAGCGCGCTCATGTAGCCGCCGTAGCTCCACCCGTTGATGCCGACCCGATCCGGATCGACCAGGCCCCGACGGGTCAGCTCGCGGACGACCGCCACCTGGTCGCGCACCTCGACGTCGCCGAGGTTCCAGCGAATGGCACCCTCGAACGCAAGACCCCGTCCGGCGGCGCCACGGTTGTCGGCGACGACCACGAGGAATCCGAGCGACCGTAGCCACTGGCGGCGAAGGGCCACGGTCGCCCCCCATCCGTCGAGAACCTGTTGCGCGTGGGGGCCTCCGTAGACGGAGACGATGGTGGGGAAAGGACCCGGTCCGTCCGGCGCGTAGACGAGGACGTCGAGGTCGACGCCGTCGTCGGTCGCGACCGTGGTGAGGTCGGGCGGACGGAGACCGAGCGATTCGACGCGCGGGTCTCGGGCCGCTTCATCGTCGAGCAGCGGACGCTCGAAGGCGCCGTTGTCGAGACGACGGATCGTCGCCGTCGGCGCCGCCGAGAGCGACGAGTGGACGTCGACGAACCGATTGCGGCCGGCGTCGATGGCGGTGCCGTGCGATCCATTTCCTTCGGTGACCCGCCGAATCTCGCCCCCGGCGATGGCGACCTCATAGAGGTGACGGTGCAGGGCGCCGTCCTTCGTCGCCGAGAACCACACGCGCTCGTCGTCGACGGAAACGACCCGCTCGACCAGCCAATCGCCATCGGTGAGGGTGCGCACCCGTGACCCGTCCGCCATAGTCCTGATCTCGAGGTGGCGGTAGCCCTCTCGTTCGCTGGCCCAGAGGAACGTCTCGCCGTTCCCGAGTGGACGAACGACGTCGTGGAGGTTGATCCAGACGTCACTGTCCTCGGTCAGCAGCGGACGGGCCGCGCCCGTCCCGGCGTCGACGGCCATGAGTTCGAGGCGGGTCTGCTCGCGATTCTCGACTTGCACAGCGACCAACTCGGAGGCGAGCCAGTCGACCCGGCCGAGGTACTCCCAATCGCTTCCGAGGTCGGCCCAGACCGGGTCACCCCCGTTGCCTTCGATCGCGACCACGCCCAGCCGGACCTTGGCGTTGTCGGCGCCGGCGAACGGATAGCGGTGATCCTCCTGCGCGCCGTCACCAACGGCGTCGCTCCCCTGGTGGACGATCCGATAGATCGGGATGTGGGTCTCGTCGACTTCGGTGAAGGCGATGTACCGACCGTCGGGCGACCACCAGAAGCCGTGGCTGCGGTCCATCTCCTCCTGGGCCACGAACTCGGCCAAACCGTTCGTTTTTCCCGTGCCGCGTGCGCCCGAAGTGATCTGGCGAGGTGCGGGCGATACTCCGTCGAGCTCACACACCATGACCTCGTCATCCTGGACGAAGGCGACCATCGATCCGTCCGGCGCGAGCTGCGGATCGAGCATCGGCGCGGCGCCATCGCCAGCGGCGTCGGCAACGCCCGCAGGAACGGCGAGGCGATCGATGAAGTCGGGGCCGTCGAGCACGTGCAGTCCGTCAGCGCGAGGCACGAGCAGTCGGTTGCGCTCCTTGGCCCACGTCGCCGAGGTGACGCCCTGACCGAGATCGCGCGCCCGCTCTCGACGCAGCCGCTCTTCGAGAGAGAGATCTTCCTCGGTCACGCCGCCGGTGGCGCCGAGTACCTGCCGCCGCTCACCTGTCTCGCTGTCGAGGACGAACAGATCCCGACGCAGCGAGTGCTCCGGGCTCCAGAGGAACGAGATCCACCGTCCGTCCGGACTGAAGGCGATGGAGGTCGGGACGTTGGCCCCAGGGAGCGGGTACCGGGCGACGTCGAGGGCAGTGAGCTCAGCCACGCCGCCGAAGCTAGCGAGATCAGGAATTCGGGGGCGCAGACCAAGTGAGCGCGGCGATCCGTTTTGTGTGCGCTCGGGGGGCCTGAGCGCCCCCGAACGCACACAAACGTGAAGTCGGTCGGTCAATACCCTCCGGCGAGCTTCGTGTGATCCCAGGTGACGTACTTCTCGACGTCGATCAGCACCGCCACTCGCTTGGCCCCGACGACGGCCAGGGCATCACGGGCGGCGGCGTCGACCGGTCCGGTGTAGCGCTCCCACACGCTCTCGCCCGCGGTCTGCAGGATCGGTCCGTCGCGCACGATGCGGGCGGTGCCGACGAGTTCGACGCCCCGCAATTGGTCGTAGGTCTCGCCCGTTTCGACGAGTCCGGTGACGCGGGGATCGCGTTCGAGGTTCACGACCTTCTGTGAGCGGCCGTAGGTCCAGAACGCCGGGACCCCGTCCACGAAGCCGTACCACATGGCCACGAGGTGGATGCGGCCGTCGGCACCCATCGAGGCGATGTTCATGGTGTGGCGACCGGCGAGGAACTCGTCCCGCTCGGCGTCGGTCATACGGATCTGGTCTCGGCGGCTCACGCCGGACAGGTTCTCACGAACCCCACCGCAAGAGCTCGGGCACGACCGGACAGTCGGCCCGCTTGACCGCCTCGGACGGATCGAGCACGCCGCCAGGACCGGCGACCCCGGTGATCCACTCGAGGGGCACGACCTCGTCGGCGAGGGCCCAGGGATCGTCAGCGTCGTCGACGCGGGTGACAAGGGCCTCCCAGAGTCGCCCGGGGAGGACACGGCCGACCCCGGCGACGACCACGACGTCGATGCCGAGGGCGCGGGCTACGGCCGCCGCCGCCAACGAGCCCGCAGTGCAGTAGCAGCCGGACGGGCCGAGGGCCGAGGCTTCGAGCAGCACCAGACTGGACTCGCGCACCGCGCTGCCGAGACCGGATTCGCCGACCTCGAAGGCCTCGACCCCGTCGGCCTCGAGCCGGCGGACGAACGACGACCCTTCGCCTCGCGAGTCGACCACCAGTACCTCGACATCACCCCGTCGCCGCAGTGCTTCGCCGGCCTGTTCGGGCCAGCCGAGCACGGTGACGGCGATGTCGTCGGGCAGGTGGGCGGCGAGCACGGCGCCCGTGGCGTCGGCGTCGAGTTCTGCGGCCGCCGCCCACAGTTCCCGGCTCGGGTCTTCGGCGGCGAGGGCACGAGCCGACAACCACCACAGGGGCCCGACCGCCGGATGACGATCGATGAGACGCCGACATCCCGTGAGCAGACCGGCCAGGTCGTCGCCGATCGTGGCCAACGCCCCGGCAGCTTCACGGGCGAGAAGGGAAGCTCCGGCCCCCTCGGCCCTGGCCACCCATCTCAGACGCTCGATCGGATGGGGCATTGGTCAGCGACGCTACCGCCGTCGCCCGGCGATCAGACCCCGGGCTGACTTCGCCGATCGGGGGATAGCTGCACTACCTTGCACGGCCGTGGCAACGGACCCCTCCGGCGACCTGATGCTCACCCCTGTCGGTGGCAAAGGTCGGACCGTCTCACAGTGGCTGACCACCTTCCATCTCCTGGTGATCGCCCTCGATCCCTTCACCAATGAGAGCGCCTGGATCCTGCCCACGACCAGCCGGATCACCAAGACGTTCGAGCAGTCCGACTGCCGCGTCGCCCTGTTGGTCGCCGCCGACGACCGCGACTGCCGGCGGTTCCTCGGTCCCCGCACCGACGAGGTCCTGACCTTCGCCGATCCCGACCGTACGGCCATCAAGGGGTTCGGCTTCGAACATCTGCCGGCCATCGTCCACTTGGCCATGGACGGCACCATCGTCAATTCGGCCGAGGGCTGGCAGCCCCTGCAATGGCGCACCGTCACCGACAACTTGGCCAGGGCAATGCGGTGGAGTTCGCCCGTGATCCCCGACACCAAGGATCCCGGCCCCTTCGAAGGCTCTAGGGCGCTTCTTTAGGTCGCGCTACTTCGTGATCCCGCCCTTGGTCTGGGCGAGGACGTCGAGGGCCTTGTCGAGGTCCTTCTCCGACATCCATCCCCGTTCGAGCACGAGTTCACGGATGGAGCGACCGGTCTTGGTCGACTCCTTGATGACCTCGGCGGCCTTCTCGTAGCCGATGTCGGGAATGAGCGAGGTACCGATCGACGGCGAGGACTCGGCGTAGGCCTTGCAACGCCCGACGTTGGCCTCGATACCGTCGATGCACTTGTCGCGGAAGATCCGGCTGACATTGGCGAGCAGCCGGATCGACTCGAGCAGGTTGCGGGCCATCACCGGAAGGAACACGTTGAGCTCGAAGGCGCCCTGGCTT
>JBKJLU010000062.1:0-19280 GCA_046596815.1 Acidimicrobiales bacterium
CAACGGCGGCCCGATGGTCACGGCGGCGAGGACGATGGCGATGGCCGTGCCCTTGGCCGCGAGGTAGGTGAAGCGGGTCAACGGTGATGCGAGGTAGAGGCTCAGCACCCGCGACCGTCGGTCGGGGCAGAGGGCCTCGGGGGCCACGAAGGCCACGAACAGCACGATCGCCGAGATGATGAAGCCGTAGTAGTCGGCGTAGCCCGGGATGATCTGTCGGGCTTGGTCGCGGCCACCGAGTCGGCCGAAGAGGGCGATGATGCCGACGAAGACGATGGCGGGCATGTAGGCGAACGAGATGGCCAGGAAGGGCAGGATCTTCGCCCGCGCCGGGCGGCGCAGGCCGAGGATGCGTCGCAACGTGTGGGCGATGACGCTGCGCACGGCGTGCCCTTGCCCTTGGCGCTCGCCGGTGTAGCGGCGATACCCCCGTTCGAGGATGCGGGCGTCGGCGCCAATACGGGCGTCGCTCACGCCGCCGGGCTCTCGGGCTTCGCTGCTTCGCCCGCACCAGCGCCCGCGAGGAACACGTCTTCGAGACTCGCCGTGCGCCGTTCGAGCCGTCGGACGGAGAGACCGTGGTCGGCGATGGCATCGCGAACGAGATCGAACACGACGTCGCCTTCGATGGCGACGACGACGATGCTGCCATCGACCGCGGCGGCGGCGCCGCGCTCGGCCAGGGTGGCCACCAAGGTCTGGGCGGCGACCTCGCCACCATCGAGTTCGACCAGGAGTTCGGCTCGGTCGACGCCCCGTAACTCGTCGAGTCGACCACTGCTCACCGTGCGCCCGCCGTCGATGATCACGACGGAGTCGCTGACCCGCTCGACCTCGTCGAGGAGGTGGGACGACAGGATCACGTCGAGTCCGAGGTCGTGGCCGATGCGCCGGATGAGGGCGAGCATCTGGTCGCGCTGCACCGGATCGAGGCCGTTGGTGGGCTCGTCGAGCAGGACGACCTCCGGGTCGTGGGCGATGGCCACGGCGAGCTTCACCCGTTGTCGCTGCCCTGTCGACATGGTGCCGACGGCCCGAAAGCGCTCTTCTCCGAGGCCGACCTCCCAGAGGGCGTCGCTGGCCCGGGTCTGGGCTTCCCGGCGGGGGAGCCCGTGCACCTCGGCGAAGTGGCGGACGATGTCGTGGGCCCGCACGTCCTCGGGCAGCGCATCGTGTTCAGGGGCGTACCCGACGCGCGCCCGGACTTCTGGACCGAGGGTCCACGGGTCACGACCCAGCACTTCGAGGCTGCCGCCGTCCGGCCGGTGCATGCCCAGGATCAGGCCGAGCAACGTCGTCTTCCCGGCGCCGTTGGCACCGAGGAGACCGGTGATGCCAGATCCGATCTCGAACGAGGCGCCGACGAGCGCCTGGGTGGATCCCCACCGCTTCACGACGCCCTCAGCCCGCACGATCGGCGCCATCGATCGAACGTTAGACGTCCCAGTACGCTCGGCCCTATGCGAAAGCTCCTGCTCCTCCTGTTCGTGGCGATGTTCGCCCTCGCCGGCTGCGGCGACGACGGTGGCGGCGACGTCGACGTGGCCTCGAACAAGACAGGAGCCGACGGTGCAGACGCAGACGCCAAGGAAGGGGACGAAGCGGATCCCGACTTCACCGGCAAGGGCGGCAAGAACTTCTGTGAGTACCTCACGGATCTCGAGGCGAACGAAGACGAGCTGAACCTCTCGGGAGAGAACAATGCCGAGCAGCAGGAGAAGGCGAAGAAGGGTCTCGAGGTGCTCGAAGAGCTCGAGGACAAGGCCCCGGCCGAGATCAAGGCCGACGTGGCCGTGATCATCAAGCAGATCAAGCCGTTCTTCGAGGCGCTGGCCGGAGGGAAGGACTACAAGCCCGGTCCCACCGACCAACCGACCGAGGTGGAGAGCAAAGAGTTCGAGGAGTCGGGCAAACGGGTCGAGGCCTATGCCTCCAACGTGTGCGGCATCAAGGACGACGATGCGCCGACCAGCGGTTCTGATCCGCCGGCCGACGAGCAGGCTCCGGCCGAGGCAGACCCGCCGGTCGACGAGTGAGCGAGACCCGGAAGCCCCGCAGTTTCGAGGTCACCGACGGCTTCGAGCGCGCCCCGGCGCGAGCGATGCTCCGGGCCATCGGGATGACCGACGACGACTGGGGCAAGGCTCAGGTCGGCGTGGCGTCGTCCTGGAACGAGGTCACGCCCTGCAACATGCCGCTCGATCGCCTGGCCAAGCAGGCCAAGGAGGGCGTGCGGGCCGCCGGTGGCTACCCGATCGAGTTCGTGACCATCGCCATCAGCGACGGCATCTCGATGGGGCATGAAGGCATGCGGGCGTCGCTCGTCAGTCGCGAGGTCATCGCCGACTCGGTCGAGACGGTCATGCACGCCGAGCGCTTCGACGCCCTCGTCAGCCTCGCCGGTTGCGACAAGTCGCTGCCCGGCATGTTGATGGCGGCCGCTCGTCTCGATCTGCCTTCGGTGTTCCTCTACGGCGGCTCGATCCAGCCAGGGCACATCCCCGGTGACCCCACCAACCGGGCGCTCGACATCACCAGCGTGTTCGAGGCCGTCGGCGCCCGGGCCGTCGGGGCACTGACCGACGAAGAACTCTCGTTGATCGAACGACACGCCTGCCCGACGATCGGCTCGTGCGCAGGCATGTTCACCGCCAACACGATGGCGTCGGTGGCCGAAGCCATCGGCATGGCTCTCCCCGGGTCGTCGTCGCCGGCGGCCGTCGACCCCCGTCGTCAAGAGTTGGCCTTCGCGTCGGGCGAGGCCGTGATCAACCTCCTCGACCTTGATCTTCGACCGAGTCGGATCATGACGAAGCAGGCGTTCGAGAACGCCATCGCCATCGTCATGGCTCTGGGTGGATCGACGAACGCCGTGCTCCACCTGCTGGCCATCGCCAACGAGGCCCAGGTCGACCTCGAGCTCGAAGACTTCAACCGGGTCGGTCGTCGCGTGCCCCACATCGCCGACACCAAGCCGCACGGGAAGTACCACATGAGCGACCTCGATCGCATCGGCGGCGTGCCGGTCGTCATGAAGGAACTGCTCGACGCCGGCCTCCTCCACGGCGACTGCCTCACCGTCACCGGGAAGACCATCGCCGAGAACCTCGCCGCGCTCTCGCCGCCGCCTCCGGACGGCGACGTGGTGCATTCGCTCGACCGGCCCATCCACGTCGACGGTGGCATCGCCATCCTCACCGGCTCGATGGCCCCGCGCGGTTCGGTGGTCAAGGTGGCCGGCATCGACCACGAGCGCTTCGAAGGGCCAGCTCGCGTGTTCGACGGGGAGGACGGCGCCATGGAGGCCATCCTCAGCGGATCGATCGAGCCGGGCACCATCCTCGTCATCCGCTACGAGGGTCCCAAGGGCGGACCCGGAATGCGGGAGATGCTGGCCGTCACCGGCGCCATGAAAGGCGCAGGCCGCGGCGGTGACTGCGCACTCCTCACCGACGGACGCTTCTCCGGCGGCACCCACGGTTTCTGCATCGGCCACGTCGCCCCCGAAGCCGTCGACGGCGGACCCATCGCCTTCGTCAACGATGGCGACCGCATCGTGATCGACATCCCCGCGCGAACGATCGACCTCCTCGTCGACGACGACGAACTGGCCCGCCGGCGGATCGACTGGAAGGCGCCCCCGCCTCGCTACACCCGGGGCGTGTTGGCCAAGTTCGCCCGACTGGTGACGGGCGCCGAACGGGGCGCGATCACCGAAGCCTGAGCCTGGACCCCACCGCTAGGCCGGGGGCGGGGTCTCCGGTGGAGGATTGCGCTTCTTCTCCTCGAGCCGCCGGTCGAGCTCGGCATCGAGGGCGTCGTAGTGCTCACGCCGCTGGCGCTCGGTGTCGGCGTCGACATCGGGCAGGGCGGGCGACGGGCTCGACAACCGCACGGCTTCCTTGCGAGGTCGACCGAGCACCAGCCAGGCGGCGGCGCCGATGGTCGACAGCAGGATCACCAGCACGAGCCACAGCAGCTTCGGCAGGTTGCGACACCGATCGCCATCGGTGGCGATGACGTCGAAGATCGCCCAGATCCAAAAGCCCAAGAGCAGCAGGCCGACCAGTCCACCTCCGACGATCATGGTGGACGAGGGTACCCCGGCGTCTTGCAGAAGTTCCGGTTCGGTGGAACACTTGCAGCCGATGTCCCCCACCCGACTGGTAGTACGTCTCCACTAGCGCCGCCGACCGCCTTTCCCTCGCGTGCGCTTCGACCTCCCGGACGGGGGGTCTTTTTCTTTTCTGAACCCAGGAGCAAATCCATGACGAAGATGTCCGGCGGCCACGCCCTCATCAAGAGCCTCGAGATGATGGGCGTCGAGGTCATGTTCGGCCTGCCAGGGGGCGCCATCCTCCCGGTGTACGACCCGATCATCGACTCGCCGATCCGCCACATCCTCGTGCGCCACGAGCAGGGCGCCGGCCACATGGCCAGCGGCTACGCCCATGCCACCGGTCGCGCCGGCGTGTGCATGGTCACGAGTGGACCGGCGGCCACCAACGTCGTCACTCCCCTCATGGACGCCTACATGGACAGCGTCCCCATGATCTGCATCACCGGCCAAGTGCCGCTCGCCTCCATCGGCAGCGACGCCTTCCAGGAGTGCGACACCACCGGCATCACCCTGTCGTGTACCAAGCACAACTACCTCGTCACCGATGCCAGGGACATCCCCCACATCGTGGCCGAGGCCTTCCACATCGCCACGACCGGACGCCCGGGGCCGGTGCTCATCGACATCCCCAAGGACATCGTCGACCCCAAGAACCCGCGCAGCGACATGGACTGGTACTGGCCGACGCCCGACGAGATCGATCGCGGACTGCCGGGCTACAAACCGACGACCAAGGGCCACCCGAGGATGATCAAGGAGGCGGCCCGCCTGATCCTGGCATCGGAGAAGCCGGTCATCTACGCCGGCGGCGGCATCCTCAAGGCCAGGGCGGCCGAAGCGCTGCGTGAACTCGTCGAGCTCACCGGCATCCACGTGGTGACCACGCTGATGGCGCGAGGTGCGTTTCCCGACCGTCACCCGCTGTGCCTCGGCATGCCCGGTATGCATGGCAACTACACCGCCATCACGGCCATGCAGAGATCGGATCTGCTCATCGCCCTCGGATCCCGTTTCGATGACCGGGTCACCGGAAAGCTCGATGGCTTCGCTCCCGACGCCAAGGTCATTCACGTCGACATCGACCCCGCCGAGCTCGGCAAGGTTCGCCGACCAGACGTGCCCATCGTCGGCGACTGCCGCCTCGTCATCGAGGAGCTCGTCAAGGCGGTGCGCGACCTCGGCATCGAGACCCAGCCCGACCGCAGCGACTGGGGCCGCACCATCCGCGGATGGCAGGAGGAGTTCCCGCTCCACTACGACCAGGGTTGGGAGGAGGGTGACGCCCTCAAGCCGCAGTTCGTGCTCGAGACGTTGCGTGACTCGACGCCCGACGACACGATCGTCGCCTCCGGCGTCGGTCAGCACCAGATGTGGACGAGCCAGCATTGGAAGTTCGACCACCCCTACACCTGGGTGAACTCCGGCGGTCTCGGCACCATGGGGTATTCGATCCCGGCGGCCATCGGCGCCAAGGTCGGCCGGCCCGACCGGATGGTGTGGTCGGTCGACGGCGACGGCTGTTTCCAGATGACGGCGCAGGAGCTCGTGACCGCCAGCAGCGAGCGCATCCCCATCAAGGTGGCCATCCTCAACAACGCCTATCTCGGCATGGTGCGTCAGTGGCAGGAAATGTTCTACGAGGAGCGCTACTCCGAGGTCTACCTGTCGCCCGACCTCCCCGACTACGTCAAGTGGGCCGAGGCCATGGGCTGCGCGGCGTTCCGTGTCGAACATCCCGAGGATGTGCAGCCGACCATCGACAAGGCCAACGCCATCGACGACCGGCCGGTGGTCATCGACTTCCGCACCGACAGCACAGAGAAGGTGTACCCCATGGTGCCGGCCGGTCTGACCAACGACCACGTCGTCACCGATCCCTCGCAGGGCAAGGGCGGTTACTGATGATCACCGACACCCAGACCCAGACTCCGGCCCGCCACCACACGCTTTCGGTGCTGGTGGAGAACAAGGCCGGCGTCCTCACCCGGGTCGCCAGCCTCTTCGCCCGGCGGGGCTACAACATCTACTCCTTGGCCGTCGCCCCGACCGACGACGAGCGCTTCTCCCGCATCACCATCGTCGTCGACGTCGAGTCATCGCCGCTCGAACAGATCACCAAGCAGCTGTTCAAGCTCATCAACGTGGTGAAGATCAGCGAGCTCGACCCGGCCGAGGCGGTCGAGCGTGAGCTCATGCTCATGACCATCAAAGCCGAGGCCGGGTCTCGCAGCCAGGTGCTCGAACTGGTGCAGGTCTTCGAAGGCAAGATCGTCGACGTGGGCCACGACGCGCTCACGGTGATGCTCTCGGGCAAGCCCCGAAATTTGGACGACTTCGAGGAACTGGCGCGAGCCTTCGGCATCGTCGAACACCAGCGCACCGGCCGAGTTGCCCTCCGCCAGCTGACCAAGACGCCGCGACTCCGCAGCGTTTCCCCCGTCGCCCGCACAACCTGAAAGGTTTTTCCCATGGCCAACGTCTTCTACGAGAAGGACGCCGACGCGTCGCTCATCGCCGGTCGCAAGGTCGCGATCATCGGGTACGGCTCGCAGGGTCACGCCCATGCCCTCAATCTTCGGGACTCGGGTGTCGACGTACGCGTCGGCCTCCGAGAGGGCTCGTCATCGGCGGCCAAAGCCGAGGCCGCCGGTCTGTCGGTGCGTTCGATCTCTGACGCCGCGGCCGAGGCCGACCTCATCATGATCCTGGCGCCCGACACCGAGCAGAAGGCGATCTTCGAAGAGTCGATCCAGCCGAACCTGCAACAGGGCGACGCGCTGTTCTTCGCCCACGGGTTCAACATCCGCTTCGGTCAGATCAGCGCACCCGAGGGCGTCGACGTCGCCATGGTGGCGCCCAAGGGCCCCGGGCATCTGGTGCGTCGCACGTACACCGAGGGCGGCGGTGTGCCTGCGCTCATCGCCGTCCATCAGGACGCCAGCGGTAAGGCGCGCGATCTGGCGCTGTCGTATGCGTCGGCCATCGGTGGCGCCCGCGCCGGCGTCCTCGAGACCACCTTCGACGAGGAGACGGAGACCGATCTCTTCGGAGAGCAGGTCGTGTTGTGCGGTGGCGTGACGGCCCTCGTGCAGGCCGGGTTCGAGACCCTGGTCGAGGCCGGCTACCAGCCCGAGTCCGCCTACTTCGAGTGCCTCCACGAGCTCAAGCTCATCGTCGACCTCATGTACGAGGGTGGCATCGCCGGCATGCGCTACTCCATCTCCGATACGGCTGAGTACGGCGACCTCACCCGCGGCCCCCGCATCGTGAACGCCGAGACCAAGGCGGAGATGAAGCGCATCCTCACCGAGATCCAGGACGGCACGTTCGCCAACGAGTGGATCGCCGAGAACCGCAACGGTCGCCCGAACTACACGGCGCTCAAGCAGGCGGGTGCCGAGCACCAGGTCGAGTCGGTCGGGGCCGAACTGCGGGCCATGATGCCCTTCGTCTCCGCGGGCAAGGAGCGCCCCCAGGACGTCAGCGGCGGCTAATCGGCGCTGACTAGTCCCGCTGGGCCATTGCGCTCGGAGGGGCTGGCGACGGAGGATGAGGGCGATATGGCCGAACCGACAGTCCCTCGCGTCGTCGTTGCCGATGACGATCCGGACATCGTCGACATTCTCCGGCTGAATCTGACGGCTGTCGGCTACGAGGTCCTCGCGGCCCACGATGGTGAGGCGGCGCGCGATCTCGTTCTGCAAGCGCTTCCGGATCTGGTGGTGCTCGACGTGATGATGCCGAAGATGGACGGATTCGAGGTGCTCGCTTCGATCCGTTCCCGTCCCCAGACACGAGACATCCCGGTGGTGATGCTCACGGCCAGGTCAGGTGACAAGGACGTGTGGCAGGGCTGGGCGTCCGGAGCCGACTACTACCTCACCAAGCCCTTCGACCTCGAGGAACTGCTTCGCTTCATCGACTATCTGCATGTCAACGGGCGGGCCGTCACCGACGGAGCGGTTCCGTAGGTCGCCACTAGCTTCAGTTCCATGGCGGTTCCCACCTACGACGATCTGCATGACGACGTCGTCGTGGCCGCCTTGGTGGAACTGCGCCAGCATCGCAAGGCTCGACGACTCGGCGACTGGCATTTCTTCGATGCGCTCTACAAGGCGTATCTCTCGGCGCTGGCAGGCGGACTCGGCATCACGATGCTGTCGGGCGTGGTCGGAGACGAGCGAATCGGGGAGGCTGCCGTCGCCGATGTGCGGCGGATCGGGCCGGCCCTCATCGGCATCGCCATCGCCCTCGTCATCGCCTTCGGACTCCGTTCGGGGAGCCGTGGGGGACCGATCGCCCTGGAAGCCGCCGAAGTGCGGTACGTGTTGCTGGCACCCGTCGACCGCGACGTCGCCCTTCGCCAGCCCGCCCGCCGCCAACTGCGGTTCTCGGTCTTCGCCGGCAGCGTGCTGGGAGCGATCGTCGGACTCCTGGCCTTCCGTCGCTTCGCCGGTCCACCCCTCACCTGGATCGTCAGCGGGGCCGTCGTGGGAACGGCGACCGCCCTGGCCATGACGGGAGTGGCGATGATCGCCTCCGGCCGGCGAATCGATCGTCGACTGGCCTCGATCCTCGGCTTCCCCCTGCTCGTCTGGTCGCTCGTCGATGCCGTTCGGGGCACCACGACGTCGCCGACCTCGTTTGTCGGCCAGGTGGCGCTGTGGCCCCTCGACCCCCGTCCGATCAGCGCGCTCTTCCTGATTCCGGGCGTCGTGCTTGCGCTCATCGGTCTTTCCAGTATCGGCGGGCTGTCGCTCGAGGCGGCCGAGCGACGGGGTCGCCTCGTGAGCGGGCTGCGGTTCGCGGCCACGTTCCAGGACCTCCGGACGGTGATGTTGTTGCGACGACAGCTCAGTTCGGAACTGCCGCGGTCGCGACCGTGGATCGCCCTCCGCCCGGCTCGCCGGGGACCGATGGTTTGGCGTCGTGACTGGCGAGGCATCTTGCGGTGGCCGGCCATGCGGGTGGCCCGCCTGGCGGTGATGGGGATCCTGGTCGGGCTCTCGACCGCTGCCGCGTGGGCGGGGACGACGCCGATGATCGTCGTGGCCGCGGCGGCGATGTTCGTCGCCGCGCTCGACGCCGTCGAAGGCCTCGCCCAGGAAATCGACCACCCGGACCGGCGCGACAGCCTGCCGGTCCCGACCGGCGTCGTGCATCTTCGCCACCTGGCCGCACCGGCGGTCGTGATGGTCGGAGTCGGCCTGATCGCCGTCGCCTCCGCGGCCATCGCCAGCGGCTCGGTGCTGGCCCTGCAAGTGGGACTCCCGATACTTCTGCCAGGAGCGGCACTGGGCGCAGGTGCGGGGGCTATCAGCCTCCTACGCCAACCCCCGGATGCCGCCACGCTGATGTACCGGTCGAGTACCGAGACGATGCCCGGATCAGCAGGGATCGGGCTCGTCGTCTACCACGCAGTAGCACCGACCTTCGCCGCCCTTGGTCCGGCGGCCACGCTCCTCGTCAAGTCGCAGATGGACCGAAACCCGACGGCCGGCCCCACGGGGTTCGCAGCGACGGCGGCGCTCAACCTGTCGATCATCGCCTTCCTCGTGTACGGCTGGGTCCGGCACCGCAAAGGGCTCATGGGGTTCCTCGCCGGTCAGGGAACCAAAGACGTCGGCAAGTAGCTTCGCCTAGTGCCCAAGCGCGAACCGGTCCTCGTCGCGTCCGGCCTGACGAAGTCGTATGCCGACCTGGTGGCCCTGGCCCCGCTCGATCTGAAGCTTCGCCACGGCGAAATGGTCGTGCTGGTCGGCCACAACGGGTCGGGAAAATCGACCTTCCTCGGTCTTTGTGCAGCCTTGCTCGAAGCCACCGACGGCGATCTGACGGTTGCCGGCCATGCGCCGGGATCGTTCGAAGCGCGGGCGGCGACGTCGTATCTCGCCGACCAACCCGTGCTCTACGACGATCTGAGCCTGCTCGAACACCTCGAGTACATCGCCCGCATGCACGGCGTCGAGGATTGGGAGGATCGGAGTTACGAGTTGATGGATCGTCTGGGTCTGAGGGCGCGCGCCGACGGGCTTCCGTCACGGTTCAGCCGGGGCCTGCGGCAAAAGGCGGCCATCGCGCTGGCCATGGTGCGTCCGTTCGAGTTGCTGCTCGTCGACGAGCCCTTCGTCGGCCTCGATCCCCAGGGCCGAGCGGCCATGGTGGAGTTGTTGGCCGAGAGCCACCGCGGTGGCGCGGCCGTGATCGTCGCCACCCACCAACTCGACTTCGTCCAGAAGGCCCAGCGTTGCCTGGCCTTGCGCGATGGTGAACTCGTCTTCGACGGTCCGGCCAACGGAGCCAACGTCGACCAACTCGTACTGGGAGAGAACTGATGAAAGCCGCCGCCTACCACCGAACCGGTCCTCCGGAGGTGCTCGAGTACCTCGACGTCCCCGATCCGGTCTGCCTGCCGAACGGACTGCTCGTGCGGGTGGAGGCCATCAGTATCGAGGGAGGCGACACCCTCAACCGCCTCGGTGGCGCTCTGACCGGCGATCCTCACATCGTCGGCTACCAGTGCGCAGGCACCGTGATCGAGACCGGCGGTGACGTGGATGAAGCGATGGTGGCGGTCGGGGATCGCGTGGTCTGCACCATGCCGAGCGGATCGCATGCCGAGCTCGTCGCGGTTTCGGCTCGATCGGTGTGGAAGGTGGCCGAGGGGGCCGACCTGGTGGCGGCGGCGTGCGTTCCCATCGCTTTCGGAACCGCCTCCGACTGCCTCTTCGAGTTCGGTCGCCTGGTGGCAGGGGAGACGGTCCTGGTGCAGGCGGCGGCCGGTGGCGTTGGCATCGCCGCCATCCAACTGGCCAAGCGGGCCGGCGCCACCGTGTTCGGCACGGCGTCGAGTGACGAGCGACTGGCGCGCATCGCCCACCTCGGCCTCGACCAGTCGATCAACTATCGCGACGTCGACGCCGCCGACGAGGCCCGTCGACTCACGGACGGCAAGGGCGTCGACCTCGTGGTCGACTCGGTCGGCGGACCCACGCTCGCCGGCAGCCTGCGCGCCCTGGCCTACCGGGGTCGGTGCATCACCGTCGGCCAGGCGGGCCGCGATCCCCAGCCGATGGACGTCTCGTCGCTCATGGGCGGCAACCAATCACTCACCGGCGTCTTCCTCGGCGCCGAACTCGCCACCGAGCGGGCGAGGGCCATGGTCGCCGACCTGCTCGACGACGTCGCCGCCGGCCGCCTCGAAGTCGTCGTCGACCGCACCTATCCGCTGTCCGAGGCCGCCGCCGCCCACGCCTACCTCGAGTCCCGCCAAGCCGTCGGCCGCGTCGTCCTCATCCCGTAGCCACCGGCGGAGCCGGATGGGCTTGCGCCGGCTACCAGCGGCAGGTGGGGTCGAGCCCGAGTTCCTCCTTGGCCTCCCGGACGGCCGCCTGTTCGAACGTCTCCCCGTCCTCGACGCCGCCGCCGGGGACGACCGAGTACGGCAACGATCCGGGACGCACCCGATCCATCAGGGCCAGGCGACCGTCGACCACCACGATGACACCGGCGCGCGCTCGACCCGGTGGAGAGCCGTTCACAGCACCTCGGCGAAGCTGACCTCACCTTCGCCTCGGAGCACGTTCTTCAACAACTTGCCCGAGGCGTTGCGGGGCAGCGTCTCGGTGGTGAAGTCGACGTAGGTGGGAACCTTGAAGTTGGCCAGCGTCTCGGCCACCCATGTTTGGGTGTCGGCGACCGACAGCGATGCGCCGGGAGCCAGTTGCACCACCGCCTTGACCTCTTCGCCGAGGGTGGGGTGGGGTACGCCCAACACCGCCGCATCGAGGATGTCCGGGTGTTCGACCAGACGGTTTTCGATCTCGACCGAGTACACGTTCTCGCCACCGCGGATGATCATGTCCTTGGCCCGATCGGTGATGTAGAGGAAGCCCTCGGCATCGACGTGGCCGAGGTCGCCGGTGTGCAGCCAGCCGTCCGTGATCGACTCGGCGGTGGCCTCGGGCTTGTTCCAGTACCCCGGCATGATGTGAGGCCCCTTGATCCAGACTTCGCCCGTTTCGCCGGGGCCGACGTCGCCGCCATCGGAACCAACGATGCGGACGTCGATCACCGGCAAGGGACGGCCCACCGAGTTGGGCCGATCGGCGTTCTCCTGGCCGGAGTTGATGGTCACGGCCGAACTCGATTCGGTGAGGCCGTAGGCGTTGCTCGTGCTCTTCACGTTCGGAAAGGTCTCGGCGATCTTGCGCTGCAGTTCCCCCGCCGAGGGTGATCCTCCGTAGGCCATGGCGACGACCGAGGAAAGGTCGTAATCGTGGCGCTCGGCATGTTCGACGACCCGCCACACCATCGTCGGCACGGCCGCCCACACCGTGACCTTCTCCTCCTGGATGAGACGCATCGCTTCGGTCGGCACGAAGCGACCGACGGGCATGACGATCTTGATGCCGGCCAGCAGTCCGACGACGAGCCCGGAGTGGCAACCGGCGACGTGGAACAGCGGCGACGTCAGCAATGAGGCGTTGGGGTTCGTGCCGCTGATCGTGGCCGCGCCGGGGTTCGCCATGGCCCCGGCGATCGAGGAGTAGAGCGTGCCCTGGAGATTCGAGAGCATCGACCGGTGGGTGGAGATGGCGCCCTTCGGACGCCCGGTGGTGCCGCTCGTGTAAAAGATCACCGACGGGTCGTCCTCGACGATGGCATTGGTAGGCGTGCCCGAACCCGGCTTCTGCAGGAGGTCATCGAAGCGGTGGAGGCGGGCGTCGCCTCCGAAGTCGGACGGATCGGCGTCGATGAGGAACACGGCTTCGAGGTTCGGCAGTGAGTCGAGATCGCCGGCGATACGTTCGAACCGGGCGCGATCGGCGATGAGGACTTTGGCGCCTGAGTCCTCGAGGCCGTAGAGGATCTCGTCGGTCTTCCACCATCCGTTGAGCCCCACGAGGATGGCTCCGATGTCGACGGTGCCCCAGAAGGCCATGCACCACTCGGGGTTGTTGGCCGAGAGGACGGCGACGCGATCGCCATGCACGATTCCGTTCTCGACCAGGGTGGCCGAGACCGAATCGGCGGCGTCGACGAAATCGGCGAACGAGATGCGACGGTCGCCGAAGACGATGAACGTCTCGGGGCCCCGACCTCTCGCCAACGCCGTGATGTCGCGCAGGCTGCCCATGCGGGCCTTGAACACCTTCATGGAGATGCCGCCGACCTCCTCGACGGCGACCTCGAAGGCGCCTCCGGGTCCGGTGAGCATGGCCTCGACTTCCGCGGTGGTGGGCACAAGGCTGATTCAATCACTACATGTCCGAAAAGATCGCTGTCTACGTGAAGCTCACCGCTCCCGAGGGGAAGGGCGACGAGCTCGTCGCCGCTTTCGCCGAGCTCTATCCCGGTCCGCTCGACGCCGAGGAAGGCACCGAGTTGCACGTCATCCATCAGGCCAACGACAACCCCGATGTCATCTTCTTCTACGAGCTCTACACCGACGCCGATGCCAACAAGGCCCACTCGCAGGGCGAGGCCCTCAAGGCCGTCCTCCCCAAGCTCGCCGGCCTGGTCGCCGGGCCGCCCGAGATGATCGTCGGCACTCCACGCAACGCCAAGGGCATCGCCCTCTAGAGGAGACGCTCGACGACGTGGTCGATGCTGCGGGTGAGAGCGACCACGTCGTCGGGCTCGATGGTGGGGAAGAGGGCGATGCGAAGCTGGTTGCGTCCGAGCTTGCGATAGCTGTCGGTGTCGACGATGCCGTTGGCCCGGAGCACCTTGGCCAAGGCATTGGCGTCGATCGAAGCGTCGAAGTCGATGGTGGCGACGACGTGGCTGCGTTCGTCGGGCTTCTCGACGAACGGCGAAGCGATGGGTGATGCCTCGGCCCAGCCGTAGAGATGGTCGGCCGAGCGGTCACATCGTGACGCCGTCCACTCGAGCCCACCTCCGTTGTTCATCCACTCGATGGAGTCGGCGAGCAGGAACAGGGTGGAGAGCGCCGGCGTGTTGTAGGTCTGGTCGAGGCGGGAGTTGTCGAGGGCGATCTTGAGGTCGAGACCGGCCGGGATCCAACGGTCGGACGCGGCGAGCTGCTCGATCCGCTCGACGGCGGCTGGCGAACAGGCGGCCAACCACAGACCGCCGTCCGAACCGAAGCACTTCTGGGGGGCGAAGTAGTACACGTCGAACTGGTTCGGATCGACCCGGAGGCCCCCGGCGGCCGACGTCGCGTCGACCGCAACGAGGGCGCCGTCATCGATCCCCTCGGGACGACGAATGTCCATCGACACGCCCGTGGAGGTCTCGTTGTGGGTGAGAGCGTAGAGGTCGATGCCGGGACGGCCGATGGCGTCAGGGTGGGTGCCGGGAGCCGATTCGATGACCTCGGGCGCCTCGAGGAACGGCGCCGCCTTCACGCCTGCCGCGAACTTCGAGGAGAACTCACCGAACGAGAGGTGCTGGCTGTGCGCTTCGACGAGTCCGAAGATCGCGGCATCCCAGAACAACGTGGTGCCGCCGTTGCCGAGGACGATCTCGTAGCCGTCCGGCAATCCGAGAAGGCTCGACAGCCCCTGACGTACCCGTCCTACGAGGGCCTTGACGGGCGCCTGTCGATGGCTGGTGCCGAGTAGCGAGGCGCTCACGTCGGCCAGCCGGGAGACGGCGTCAGGGCGGACCTTCGAAGGCCCAGAGCCGAATCTTCCGTCGCCGGGCAGCAGGTCGGTGGGGATGTCGATGGCAGGGGAAATGTCGGGAAGGTTCGCCTCGGTCACTGTGCAAGCATGGCAGCCATGCCGAGACTCTCCCGACGGATTTCAGCCATCGCCGAGTCGGCCACGCTCGCTGTCGACACCAAGGCCAAGGCCCTCAAAGCCGCCGGTGAGGACGTCATCGGCTTCGGCGCGGGTGAGCCCGACTTCCCCACGCCCGACTACATCGTGGAAGCCGCCATCAAGGCATGCAGCGACCCGTCGAACCACAAGTACACGCCGACGCCCGGTCTCCCCGAGCTCCGAACCGCGGTGGCCGAGAAGACCGCACGAGACTCCGGATTCGCCGTCGAGGCGGCCAATGTCCTCATCACCAACGGGGGCAAGCAGGCCGTCTACAACACCTTTGCCGCGTTGTGTGACCCTGGTGACGAGGTGCTGCTGCCGGCGCCCTACTGGGTCACCTATCCCGAGGCCATCACCCTGGCTGGAGGCAACCCCGTCGTCCTCCCGACCGACGAGACCACCGGGTTCAAGGTCACCGTCGAACAACTGCAGGCCGCCTACACGCCCCGCACCAAGGCACTGCTCTTCGTCTCCCCGTCGAACCCGACCGGCGCTGTGTACTCCCGCGACGAGATCGAGGCCATCGGACGGTGGGCCGTCGAGCACGAGGTCTGGGTCGTCACCGACGAGATCTACGAGCACCTCACCTACGGCGGCGCCGACTTCCACTCGATGCCGGTCGTCGTCCCCGAACTCGCAGACACCTGCATCGTCATCAACGGGGTCGCCAAGACCTACGCCATGACCGGGTGGCGCGTCGGCTGGCTCATCGCCCCCGCCGACGTGGTCAAGGCGACCGGCAACCTGCAGACGCACTGCACCTCGAACGTCGGCAACGTCAGCCAGCGGGCGGCGTTGGCGGCGGTGCGGGGCGACCTCTCGGCGGTCGCCATGATGCGCGAGGCCTTCGACCGCCGGCGCCTCACCATGGTCGGCCTGCTCAATGACATCCCTGGCGTCACCTGCCTCGAACCGGAGGGGGCGTTCTACTGCTTCCCGTCCTTCAAGGGCGTACTCGGACGCGACATCGGTGGACGCATCGCCAATGACACGCTCGAACTCTCCGAAATCATCCTCGAACAGGCCAAGGTGGCGATCGTTCCCGGCGAGGCCTTCGGCGCTCCCGGTTACGCCCGCCTCGCCTACGCGCTCGGCGATGACGATCTCGTCGATGGCGTGACCCGCATCGCCAAGTTGCTGGCGGGCTGAACCCATGGCCAAGGGCACGCCGAAGGGCGCCAAGCGACCGGTCAAGAAGGCGGCCCCGAAGAAGCCTGCGGCAGCTGGTTCGTCAGGTGCGCCGGCATCGGTCGCTCGGCCCCGCCCGTCGGCGCAGCGGTCGAGGCAGGAGAAGGAGAAGCGGGCACTGCGCAACCGGCTGATTGCCGGCGCCGTCCTGCTGGTGGTCATCGGCGTCGTCGTCTTCTCGGCCGTGTCGTCGGGGGATGACCCCTCTTCGGCCGTCGGCCCCCTTGATGAGGGCGCCGGGAACTGCACCCTCGATTCGAAGGCCGACGGCATCGGGCCCAACGGCGTGCACATCCCCAACCCCACCTACAAGGTCGAGCCCCCCGCCGGGGGATCGCACCAGCCGTCGGCCGCCAACCCCGGGTTCTATCGGGAGTCCAACGTCCCTCCCGACGGCCAGCTCGTCCACGCCATGGAGCACGGCTTCGTCGTGCTCTGGCACCGCCCCGATCTTCCCGCCGAGAAGCTCGACCAGATCGAAGCCCTCAGCGACCGCCTCGGTCGGGAGCTGATCGTGGCCCCCCGTCCTTCGCTCGAGGGTGAGATCGCGGTAACCGCATGGAACAAGCGCCTGCTCTGCGGAGAACTCGTGCCGGAGAAGGTCGCCGAGTTCAGCCGGTTGTATCGAGACAAGGGTCCCGAGAAGGGTTTCCTCTAAAGACTTCTCCCGACGGCGTGCGAGGATTGACCCATGGCCAGGATCTTGGTGACCGAACCGCTCGCAGACGCCGGGTTGGAGGCGATGCGGGCAGCAGGACACACCGTCGACGTGCAGATCGGGCTCTCTCCGGAAGCCCTGCTCGGGGTCATGCCGGGCGCCCATGCGCTCATCGTGCGCTCGGCCACGAAGGTCACGGCCCCGGTCATCGAGGCCGGTCGCGACCTCGTCGTCGTCGGCCGCGCCGGGGTTGGCGTCGACAACGTCGACACCGCCGCCGCCACCAAGCAAGGCGTGATGGTGGTGAACGCCCCCGGATCCAACAGCCTGTCCACGGCCGAACACGCCTTCGCGTTGTTGCTGTCGCAGGCCCGCAACGTTCCCCAGGCGAACGCCGCGCTCAAGGCAGGGAAGTGGGAGCGGTCGAAGTGGGAGGGCGTCGAGCTCCACGGCAAGACCCTCGGCGTGCTCGGCCTCGGCCGCATCGGCACCCTCGTCGCCCAGCGGGGCCACGCCTTCGGCATGCGCCTCGTCGCTTGGGACCCGTGGATGGCGCCCGAGCGGGCCCGTCAACTGGGCATCGAGCTGCTCGAGCTCGACGAGTTGTTCGCCAGGGCCGACTTCGTCTCGATCCACGTCAACAAGACCAAGGACACCGTCGGGCTGGTCGGCAAGGACCTGCTGGCCAAGGCCAAGCCCGGCCTCCGCATCGTCAATGCCGCCCGCGGCGGCATCATCGACGAGCTCGCGCTGGCCCAGGCCATCGAGAGCGGACACCTCGGTGGCGCCGCCCTCGACGTGTTCGACACCGAGCCGACGACCGAGTCCCCGCTCTTCGGACTGGCGAACGTCGTCGTCACGCCCCACCTGGCGGCATCGACGGCCGAGGCCCAGGACAAGGCCGGACAGGTCATAGCCGAGCAGGTGCTGCTGGCCCTGGCCGGCGAGTTCGTCCCCTTCGCCATCAACGTCGAAGCCGGGGAAGCGGGCGAGTCCGTGCGTCCCTACGTGGCGCTGGCCGAGCGCATTGGTCGACTGTTCGCCTCGCTCTCCGACGGCATCTCGCCGGTGCTGGAGGTCGAGTACGAGGGCGAACTGGCCACCGGCGACACCCGCATCCTCACGCTCTCGCTGTTGAAGGGGTTCTTCGGCGCCGGATCGGAAGAGCCGGTGTCGTTCGTCAACGCTCCGAACATGGCCGAGGAGCGGGGGATGGAGGTGCGGGAGACCAAGACCACGACCTCGCACGAGTACCTCAATGTCATCAAGGTGAAGGGGGGCGAGCACGGCATCGCCGCCACCCTCTTCGGTCTTCGGGGTGAGGCCCGCATCGTCATGATCGATGACCACGACGTCGAACTCCCGTTGGCCGCCAACCTCCTCGTCGTGCGTAACGACGACCGGGTCGGGATGATGGCCCTCGTCACCGCGTCGGTGGCCGAAGCCGGCGTGAACATCGCCGACATGCGCCTGGGCCGCTCACCGTCGGGCGGCACCGCCTTGGCCGCCATCACGTCGGACGGGCCCTTCCCGGCCGAACTCCGTGAGCGCCTCGCCGGTCAGCCCGGCATCCTCGACGTCCGGATCGTCAACCAATCCTGACCCCAACGGGTGGGGTTCAGCGCTTGGCCGAGGTGAACCCGTCCTCGACCGCCGTCGGGGCATCGAGGTAGCAGCGGTCGGGCTTGGTGCGGTCGTAGGCGAACATGCCCGGCAGGTGGAAGAGACGGCTGGCCAACTTCGCCTTCACCGGATGCGTCGGGGGGCACACGGCGCCCTCGGCTACGACCCACATCGGCGCGGGAGGCGTGGCCGCCTTCTTCGTCGCCTTCTTGGCCGGCGTGGCCTTCTTCGCCGCCTTCTTGACCGGCGGAGCCTTCGGCGCAGCCTCGGGAACGACGTCGAGCACCGGATCGGGAGTGACCTCGGCGGTGACCGGCGCCGGGGGATCCCGGAGATCGGTCTCGGAGAACTCCAGGATCGGTTCACCGACCTCGTCGAGCACCTCGGCCGGCGGTGGCTCGGCGGCGACGGGCTCGCGCACCGGCGGCTTCTGGGAGATGGGCTCCCAGGGCGCCGGCGGGGGAGCGGCGTCGGGCGTCGATGATCGTCGCGACTGCACGGTCTTCACGAGGGCAACGGCGACCCCGAAGAGCAACCCGAGCCGCAGTCCGAAACGGAACGAGCGCCTGACCATGGGCGGCAACGGTACTGCCTACGCCTTGACGAAGCGGGACGAGGCCGGTTGAATGGAACACATGTCGACGCTGCGCCCGCTGTTCACCCTCCTCCTTACGTAACGGCGAGCGCGCACTCCGCTCGCCTTTCACCTCCTGCGCCTCCGGGCCAGGGGGTTTTTTGTTGCTCTCGAACGAAGAAGAAAAGGACCCGCAATGCCGCCGGACCCCGTGACGCCGAAGCCGATGCCGTTCGAGAAGTACGTGCCGTTCCTTCCACTGCCCCTCGAGATCCCCGATCGGGCGTGGGTGAACCGCCAGATCACCAAGGCGCCACTGTGGTG
>JBKJLU010000116.1:0-2685 GCA_046596815.1 Acidimicrobiales bacterium
CTCGGCTCGGGGATGGTCGGAGTCGTATCCCATCTGCGTCGGCAGGTCGAAGGCGCACGACAGACCCGTGGAACCAGAGGCGAGCAGCATCTTCCAGCGCTCGTTGGTGGCCTCGGCGGTTCCGAACCCGGAGTACTGGCGCATCGTCCACGGCCGCCCCCGGTACATGTTCGGGTAGACACCGCGGGTGTAGGGGAACTTGCCGGGGTCGCCGAGCTTGTCCTCGTACGACCAACCCTCGAGATCGCCCGGCCGGTACGTCGGCTTGATCTCGATGCCCGAGTCGGTGGTCCGGCGATCTTCGTCAGCTGCGGCCATGCCCGTCAGGCTACCGACGACCGGTTTTGGCAGCCGCATCCCGCCATTGCCGGCGGGATGCGACTGCCAGAAGCCTCAGGTGGAGCGTTGCGCAGGGTCAGGCGCAGTACGGGCTGTTGACCAAGCTGTAGCCCTTGGCCAACGAGAGCATCTTGGAGATGCGGGTGCCGGCGTTGTAGCCGGGGAACCTCAGGTCGACGACGAGGTGGGTCACGTCGCCGGCCGCTTTCAGATCCTGGATGCGGGCGGCGCTCCCGGAGTCGCCGAAGATGACGGCGCCGGCCCAGTAATAGGCGTCGGACGTCCACGCCGTTGCGGCGCCGCCGCGCGGGGTGCCGCCGGTGCCGAGCACCAGGCCGTGGCCGTAGTGGTAGATCGTCTCCCCCGCCTCGACGGGATTCTCGCCGTTGACGAGGGGGTTCCAGTTGTTCACGTCGGGGGCGGTGCCGTCGCCCAGGTACGAGCCGCAAGGCCCGCCGACGATGGCCTCGGTCGGGAACACCCACGACTGCAGCTCGGGCTTGATCGAGACCAGGGCGAAGTCATTGCCGACGCCGTTGTCCGACTTCGAGAGGACGTTGCCGATGGTGACGAGGACGAGGTTCTCCGGACGGGGCGGCGTGCCGGGGGCGATGGTGAGCAGGGTCACCGGCTGGCCGACCTTGTCGACGCAATGGCCAGCGGTACCGATGGCGTAGACGCCGTTCTTCTGGAAGACGAAGTTCATGGTGCACCCGTAGGGCTCGACCATCTCTGAGCCTGGGCGGATACCGATGTACCCCGACAGGGGCACGTCGGGTCCGACGGCTGCGGCCGGCGGCGCCGGGGTCGGCCCGTTGCGGGCGGCCAGCTTGGTCTCCTCGGTCAACCAGTCGGGTGCGGCTGAGCGCAGCGGCACGGCCCAGCCGCCGCCGGCCAGCTGGTACGAGCCCTTGACCGACGCCGGATCGACGGTCGTCGGATCGATTCCCCCGCGGGGCACGCTGGGTCCTGCCGCTGCGTTGGCGCCCGGCAGTGTCGCACCGGTGAGTACGAGCGCGAACAGGCCCGCACCCAGAAGCATCCTTCGGAACATGTGGACCTCCAGCTAGCGGGCCCCACCGACCCGGTTGACGTCTGCTGGAGAGTCCTTTCCCCCTGAACGCCCTTCAATCCTCCCAAACCGGAAGAATTCCCCCGAACGGTCGAACCCCACGACCGGTTTTGGCAGCGGGATCCCGCCCTGGCGGGCGGGATTCTGCTGACAGAAGGTCAGGGTTGGGGCGGGGCCTGCTTGGGGTGAGGCATGCACAGCTCGTCGTACTCGGCGATGACGATCTCGCCGGCGTTCGGCCCGCAGGCCGGGCAGTCGGGATCACGCGGCACCTTGAAGGTGCGGAACGACTGCTCGAGCGCGTCATAGGCGAGCAACCGGCCCGACAGCGAGTCACCGAGTCCGAGCAGCAGCTTGATGGCCTCCATGGCCTGGATCGAGCCGATGATGCCGGGCAGCACACCGAGCACGCCGGCCTCGGCGCACGATGGGGCCATCTCCGCAGGGGGCGGCTCGGGCAGCAAGCACCGGTAGCAGGGACCCTCGTAGGGATGGAAGACCGAGGCCTGACCCTCGAAACGGAAGATGGCCCCGTAGACGACCGGGATCTTCTTGATGAGGGAAGCGTCGTTCACCAGGTAACGGGTCGGGAAGTTGTCGGTGCCGTCGACGATGACGTCGTAGCCGTCGATGATGTCGAGCACATTGTCGGCGCCGAGACGGGTGTCGTAGGTGACGACGTTGACGTCAGGGTTGATGAGGGTGAGGGTCTTCTTGGCCGAGTCGACCTTGCGGTCACCGATGCGATCCATGTTGTGGAGGATCTGGCGCTGCAGGTTCGACTCATCGACGACGTCCATGTCGATGATGCCAACAGTGCCGACGCCGGCCGCTGCGAGGTAGAGGGCGGCAGGTGAACCGAGCCCTCCGGCGCCGAGCAGCAGCACCTTCGAGTCGAGCAGCTTCTGCTGGCCGGCATCGCCCACCTCCGGGAGGAGGAGGTGACGCTGATAGCGATTGCGCTGCTCGGGTGTCAGGGTCTTGGGCACCGACCAGTCGCGCCCCTCGTTCTTCCACTTGTTGAAGCCGCCGATGACGGAGACGACGTCGGTGTACCCGAGCAGGGCGAGGGTCTCAGCGGCGAAGGCGGAACGGGTGCCGCCGGCGCAGTAGATGACAACCGGCGCCGCCTTGTCGGCGACCCTCGACTCGATCTGACTCTCGAGGTGCCCACGGGGGATGTGAACAGCCCCCGGGAGCGCTCCCTGGTCGTACTCGTCGGGCTCGCGCACATCGAGGAGCACCGTGCCCGGCTTGGCCATCTCGACCTCGGC
>JBKJLU010000124.1:0-4083 GCA_046596815.1 Acidimicrobiales bacterium
TATGTGACCGCTTCAGCGGCATCGGGCCAGTTCCGATCCAGCCGGTCAATGCCTTCCCGTCCCACTCCCAGATCGGAACTGGCCCGACGCCGCTGAAGCGGTCACATCTCGACCACAGTCCGTTCGTCTCGTTGAGTTACTGGACTCCCAGCCATGACACCTGTTCGGCGGAGTGTCGGGTCGAGTGGCTCTTCGGCGACGACGACCGGGTTGCCGTGTGGAACCGGTTGAAGAACGCGCCGGCTCCGGTCGGGTACGACCCGTCGATCATTCCTCCGTGGGCCGACGGTCCGCTCGTTCCGGCCTTCGCTGCCCTCCGCCTCGAACCCGTGCGCCTGCGGGTCTTCCCGGGGACGGCGCTCGTCGGCGGCGGAGGAGACGTGCTCACCTGGTCGGCTTGAGCTGACGGGCGGTTGGCGACGTCCGGGCCACGGACGTCCGGTAGCCGTCGTTGGTCGCCTCGACAACGCGCTCGTTCGTCAGGAGGCGGATCAGCGCATTCGCATTGCTGTGGAACGGTTTCAGGCGGGCGGTCAGGTCGCGCTTCGACAGGATGCGGTGGTCCTCGAGGCTGTCGGCAAGGAAGAACGCAATCGTGCGTCGCGCCACGACCTCGGTCGGGATGGCGGTCAGGTACGGACGTTGCTCATCTTTCGAGACCCGGAGGTGCCGCTGGAGGAGCACCAACTCCTTGTCCGTCCAGGGGCGCACGCCGACGTCCCACGTCGGGAACTCCCTCGTCATCTGGTACTTGATGCGGACGTTGGGCTCGGACAGAGACCCGGACAACACGACGAGACCCAACTTTGCGATCGAGTTGCGGACGCACGGGGACGCTCGGCGATAGCCCCCGTGCAGTCGTTCGGCCAGCAACGCTCGTCGGTGGGACTCGGGTAGCAGCTGGAGCGGATGACGCGGAGCCCCAGGGCTGGCGACGATGGCGAGTGAGTTCCAGACGTGGACGTCGTCCACGGTTTCGATGATTTTGATCAGCTCGAGACATGCGGGCGTCGGACCGCCGAGTGCCACCAGTGTCTGCTCGGCGTCGACATCGTGATCCATGGCATGAGCTCGACCCCGCTGCCATCCGATGCGGTGGGGCTCGCCACTGCACGGAATCGAGAACGTCTCGCCCTCGACGCGCCGCCACGCCGCCGTGAGGTCTCGAGCGAAGGCAGCAGTCGCGCCGGGCACGAATGGCAAGTTAGGGCCCTTCGTCCTGACTCTCGCCCGTCCGCAAGCCCACGGCGAGCTGACATCGCAAATCAATGGCGAAGCCGACATGCCCTTCCTATCGTCGTCCGAGTGCGACTCACGGCCACGTTCCCAAAGGTCGATACCCCGGGTCGGCAGGCAACGTTCGCGTGGTCGAATGGCGTCGTCGCCGAGTCCCCGATCTGGGACCGGTACCAAAAACTGCCCCACGACCTCGAGCACTTCATCACCGAGTCGTGCGTCGAGCCGCCCTACGGCTTCTGGTCACTGGCCCGCCAGCAGGCGCCCTTCGAGAGCTTCACGTTGGTGCGCGGCACGTGGCCTCGGGACCGGCGAGCTCGACCTGCACGTCGATTGGCCGACGAAGGCTGCCCCAGAGCTCAGACGCGAAGTTGCGCAGTCGCAAAGTCCCGCATCCCGTCGCTGAAGGGTACGGAAGCCGAGAACCCCAGTCGATCGCGAGCGGCCACCGGGGACGCGACCACGTGGCGGACGTCGCCCGAACGGAACTGCCCGGTCACATGGGGCACGAGCCCACCGGGGAAAGCACCCGCAATGGCGATTGCCATTTCGCCGATCGTGTGAGGCTCGCCACTCGCCACGTTGAAGGCGCCGGTCACGCTCGCCGGTGCGTCAAGCGCGAGCACGTTGGCACGCGCCACGTCGGTGACGTGGACGAAGTCGCGACGTTGACCTCCGTCCTCGAACACCGCCGGCGGCTGCCTACCCTCGAGAGCCGAGCGGAAGATCGAGGCCACGCCGGCGTAGGGCGTATTCCTGGGCATTCTCGGCCCGTAGACATTGTGGTAGCGCAGGGAGATGACGGGCACCCCGCACTCACGCCCATAGATGGCGGCGAGGTGCTCCTGGTGCAACTTGGTGGCGGCGTACACGTTGCGAGGGTCGAGGGGAGCATCCTCGGGCACCGTCTCACTGGTCAGCTCAGCGCCGCACGTCGGGCACGACGGTTCGAACCGTCCGGCCTCGAGGTCGCGCAACGAACGAGGTCCCGGACGGACGATGGCGTGACTCTCGCACCGGTATCGACCCTCGCCGTAGACGACCATGCTGCTGGCCACTACGAGGCGGCCGGAGAACTTCCTGGCCGCCAACGCTCGGAGCAATGTCGCTGTGCCGACGTCGTTGTCGTGCACATAGGAGGTGACGTCATCGAAGTCGACGCCGAGGCCGACACGGGCAGCCTGGTGACTGACCGCGTCGAAGTCGTGGTCAGCCACGACGGCGCCGACAGCCACGGAATCGGCGACGTCAGCGAACAGGTATTGCACCTCGCTGCGGAGGTAATCGGGCTTCTCCCGATGGGCGGCGACGTCGAGGCTGTCGAGCACGACGACCTGGTCACCCCTGGCCACGAGGTCATCGACGACGTGCGATCCGATGAAACCTGCGCCGCCCGTGACGAGCACCTTCATGGCGTGCTGAGGGGGAGGCGAATGGTGAACCGGCAACCGGGGCCGTCATTGCGTACGGCGATGTCGCCCTGGTGGGCCTCGACCAGTCCACGGGCGATGGCCAGGCCGAGCCCGCCACCTCCATCGAGGGCCGGCGTTCTCGCCGTGTCGCCCCGGAAGGCGAGGTCGAAGACCCGGTCGAGGTCGTCGACCGGGATGCCTCCACAGCTGTCGGTGACCTCGACATAGGCCGAGTCGGCGTCGATGCCGGCGGCCACGACGACGGCGCCGTCGCTGGGCGTGTGGCGAATGGCGTTGTCGAGCAGGTTGCGCAGGACCCGAAGAACCTCCGGCGTCGAGAGACGAAGCGTCGGATCGGGCCCGTCAAGACGTCCCTCGAGGCGCACCCCTTTGGCCTCGGCCACGGGGGCGGCGCCGGCCAAGGCATCGGAAACCAGGTCGCCGAGACGAACCTCTTCGGGGCGGAGCTGCAGTGCCCCGGCGTGGATCCGGCTGAGCTCGAAGAGATCGTCGACCAACCCGGAGAGGCGGTCGGATTCCTCGCGGATGGTGCGGTGGTAGCGATCGACGGTGACCGGATCGTCGACGACTCCATCCTCGAGCGCCTCGACGAGGGCACGGATGCCGGCCAGCGGCGTCCGCAGGTCGTGCGACACCCAGGCCACCAGTTCCCGTCGCGACGCCTCGAGGGCGCGCTCGCTGCGACGGGCTTCGTCGAGACGGCGCGTCGTCATCTCGAGTTGCTGACGCAATCCCTGCAACTCGGCTGGTCCTGCGCCGATCGGAGAGGGTGCTTCCCCCGGGAGCTGCGGTTGTTCCTCGCCCATCTCCCGCGCCAACTGCGAGAGGGATCGGGTGGCGCGGCTGATGCGATTCCCGAGCACGAGGGCACTGATCACGCCGACGACGCCGGCGGCGACGAGCACCACGAGCAGGGCCTGGAAGTCGTGCTGGGAGATGAACATGGCGGATGCCGCCGCCATCGATCCGACGGCGGTGGCCAGGACCGAGGTGAGTCCCACCACCACGACCTGCACTCGGATCGAGCGACGGTGCAGAGCCGCCAGAAGCGCGGCGCCGACGAGCCCGGCGACGAGAGCGCCGCCCGCAGCGAATCCCACGAGTACCAGCGCGTCGTCCAACGTCATCCGTCCGTCTCCATCTCGTTTTCGAATCGGTAACCCACGCCCCACACGGTGGTGAGGTACCTCGGCGACGACGGGTCATCCTCGATCTTCTCCCGCAGGCGACGTACGTGGACGGTGACCGTCGACGTGTCGCCGTAGGTGTATCCCCACACCTGTTCGAGCAACTCCTCGCGCCGGAAGACCTTGCGGGGGTGACGCATGAGGAAGACGAGAAGATCGAACTCTCTCGCGGTCAAGGTCACCAGCCTTTCCCCGAGGCGGCACTCCCGCGATCGTGCATCGACGAC
>JBKJLU010000131.1:0-4186 GCA_046596815.1 Acidimicrobiales bacterium
GTCACGGGTTTCCTTACTTGTGGTTGGTCCGGATGGCGACGACGGCGTCGAGCACGGCTCGAGCTATGTCCCGCTTGTCGGAGAGCGGTACATCCTCGACGGCGCCATCGGCGCGCAGGAGGAGAACTTTGTTGGTGTCGTGTTCGAAGCCGGCGCCGGGAGCGGAGACGTCGTTGGCCACGATGAGGTCGAGGTTCTTGCGCTCGAGTTTCCCCTGCGCATGCTGGTGGAGATCGGCGGTCTCGGCCGCGAAACCGACGAGTACCTGACCGTCGGGCTTGCGGCGACCGAGCTCGGCCAGGATGTCGGTCGTGGGCTCGAAGACGATGTCCGGGACCCCATCGTCCTTCTTGATCTTCACGCCGCGCGGTGCCTTCGGTCGGAAGTCGGCAACGGCGGCGGCCATCACGATGACGTCGAACTCGGACTGACGAGGAACGATCGCCGCTTCCATCTCGGCCGCCGTGGCGACGGCGACGCGCTCGATGCCGGCCCCCACGGGTCGTTCGACGGTCGTCACGAGTGTCACCTGGGCTCCGCGGGCAGCGGCCTCGTCGGCGACGGCGTGCCCCTGCTTTCCCGACGATCGATTGGAGATGACCCGCACGGCATCGATCGGCTCCCGTGTTCCGCCGGCCGAGACCAGGAGGCGCACCCCTTCGAGGTCGCGTTCGGTGACGAGCGACTCGATGGCGGCAACGATGTCGGCGGGATCGGCCAAGCGTCCTGCTCCCACGTCACCTCCGGCAAGTCGCCCGACGGCCGGGTCGAGGACGTGCACGCCGCGGCGCCGCAGTGTGGCCAGGTTTTCCTGCACCGCTGCGTGCTCCCACATCTCGGTGTGCATCGCCGGGCACACGAGCACGGGCGCGCGGGTCGCCAGCAGGGTCGCGGTCAGGAGGTCGTCGGAGATGCCGGCGGCGTACTTTCCGATCACCCGGGCCGTTGCCGGGGCCACCACGACGACGTCGGCTTGTTGCCCGAGGTGGGTGTGGGGAATCGGCTCGGCCTCGCTCCAGAGCGAGGTGCGCACGGGCTCGCTGGCCAAGGCCGAGAAGGTGACGGCGCCGACGAATCGTGTCGCGTCCTCGGTGAGGACGGGCGACACGAAGGCCCCGGCGTCGACGAGACGACGACAGAGCTCGACCGCCTTGTAGGCGGCGATGCCGCCGGACACACCGAGCACGATGCGGACGCCAGAGAGCCGAGACATGCGAAGGCGATGCCGGTCGACCGAGTCGGAACTACTCGGCCGATGCTCCCTCGGCCTCGTCGTCCGAGTGCTCGATGCGGGTGTAGGTGATCTTGTCGGCCGCAATCTCCTCGAGGGAGATCGACATCGGCTTACGCGACACCGTCGTCACCTGCGGGGGGACGATGGCCCCGAGGCCCTCACCCAGCTGGTTGAAGTAGCTGTTGATCTGGCGAGCCCGGCGAGCGGACAAGGTCACGAGGGTGAACTTCGAGTCGACACGGGCGATAAGCGTCTCGATCTGGGGATCCATCATCGTGGCGCGCTGCTTCGAGGCCATTGTTCTCTCCGGGGGTCGACAGGTCCGCTCAGGAACTGCGGTAGCCAGCGAGTATACCGGCGACCTCGGCCACGGCCCGATCCAGGTCGTCGTTGACGACCACGTGGTCGGCCATGGTGCGGCCTTCGGCCACCTCGATCTCCGCCAGCTCGGGCCGCCGGCGGACGTGTTCCTCGCTGTCGCCTCGGCCCCGGAGGCGTCGCTCGAGCTCGTCGTCGTCGGGAGCGACGACGAGGATCAACTTGGCCGCCTCGATCTGACTGCGGACCTGGCGGGCCCCGTTGAGGTCGATCTCGAGGAGGACATCCTGGCCGGGTCGTTCTTCCGGCCACGGCGTGCCGTAGCAATGGTCGTTGGCGACGAACCGGTTGGTTTCCAGGAAGCCCCCGGCCCGCTCATGGTCCTCGAACGTCGCCCGGTCGACGAACACGTAGGCGTCGTCGGCCTCGCCCTCACGCGGGTCGCGTGTCGTCCACGAGCGGCTCAGTTGCAGGCGGTCGTCCGTGGTGACCAACCGCCGGGCCAGGGTGCCCTTGCCGACGCCGCCTGGCCCGAAGATGACGAAGAACAAGGAGTGCTAGTTGGTCGTCAGCTTCTCGAACAGCGACTTGCGCTGCTTGTCACCGAGACCCTGCACGCGACGGGTGTCGCTGATGCCGATCTCCTCCATCAGGCGGCGGGCTTTGACCTTGCCGACGCCGGGGAGCGATTCGAGCACGGCAACGACCTTCATCTTGGCCACGACCTCATCGCGCTCGGCTTGATCGAGGAGCTCGCGGAGGGTCAGCGAACCCATCTTCAGCTTGTCCTTGAGCTCCGCCCGCTGGCGACGAGCAGCTGCCGCCTTCTCGAGTGCGGCGGCTCGCTGCTCGGGCGAAAGTGCGGGAGGCAGGGGCATGCGGGCACCCTAGCGCGAGCCTTTCGGGGCTGCGCCTGGGCTCGGGTCAAGCCAGGGAAGCCGCGATCTCGGCCGCGGCCGCCGCTCGATCCGGAGCGGCGGTGACGGCGCGACCGATCACCAACAGATCGGCTCCTGCGGCCAACGCCGCCTGCGGAGTCGCCGCGCGCGCTTGGTCATGGGTCGCCGTTCCCGCCGGCCGGATACCGGGCACCACCGTGATGAGGCGGGGGGCGAGCGTCTTGGCTTTTTTGATGTCCGAGCTCGCGCACACGATGCCGCCGCAGCCACCTTCGAGGGCCGCTTGGACGCGCTTGGCGAGAATGTGCGGAGGAGCCCCGTCGTCGCTCGTGAGGATGGTCACGGCCAGGGCGGTCGGTGCATCGAGGCCGGCCTTGCTGGCGCCTTCGGCCAGCCCTTCGACGCCGGCTCGCAACATGGCCGCACCGCCGACGGCGTGGATCGTGAGGTAGCTGACACCGAGCGACCCGACCACACGCGCCGCCCTCTCGACGGTCGTGGGGATGTCGTGGAGTTTGATGTCGAGGAAGACCTTGAAACCGAGACCCATCAGCTGACCGACCCCGACCGGGCCGACCGCGGTGTAGAGCTCGAGCCCGACCTTGGCCACCCCGAACCAGGGGGCGACGTCGTGGGCCAGTCGCCGGGCTTCGACGATGTCGTCGACATCGAGGGCGATGGCGAGGCGGTCGCGTAGCTCGGCTGGCGCCTGCGGGGCCGGCGGGACGTTGCTGGTGGAACTGCTGCTGGGGGAAGTGCTCTCGGTCGTCACTGCACGGCTCCGATCAGGTCACTGAGACGGCGGACGCCCTGACGACGACACCACCCGTTCAGCTCGCGAAGAATACGTCCGGTCGCTCGCGGATCGCGGAATGTCGCCGTGCCGATCTGCACCGCCGATGCACCCGCGAGCATCAGCTCGACGACGTCAGCCACACAGGTGACACCGCCGACGCCGACGATGGCGGCCTCCGGCCGGGCGGTGTGCACGTCGTGGACGGCCCGCACCGCCACCGGGTGGATGGCGGCGCCACTCAGGCCCCCACCGAAGTTGCCCAGTCGGGCCCGACGAGTCACCGGGTCGATGGCGAGGCCCATGACCGTGTTGATGAGGGTGACGGCGTCGGCCCCCGCGTCGAGCGCGGCGACGGCGATCTCGGTGAGGTCGGTGACGTTGGGACTGAGCTTGGCCCAGCGGGGTCGACCGGCGGCTGCGGTTGCTGCGATGACCTCGGCCGTCGCCGACGCCGAATGAGCGAACATGTGGCGGCGGGACTCGACGTTCGGACAGCTGAGGTTGACCTCGACGGCCTCGACCCCGGCGGGAGCGGCGGAGATGAGCAGGGCAGCCCGCTCGTAGTCGGCGACGGTGAAGCCCCAGATGCTGGCGACCACCCTGGCCCCCGTGGCCAGCAACTCGGGCAATTCGTCGCTGAGCCACGCCTCGACGCCGGGATTCTGAAGGCCGACGCTGTTGATCATGCCGCCGGCGACCTCGTGCACGCGCGGCGCCGGATTTCCGGCCCACGGCTCGGCGGACAGTGACTTCACCACGACGGCGCCGAGCCCCCCGAGGTCGACGTAACGCTTCAGCTCGGCCCCGTGGCCCGCCGTCCCCGACGCCGTCATCACCGGATTGGGAAATGCCAACGTCCCCACCCGCGTCGACAGATCGACCCTCTTCGTCACAAATCCAGGCGGAGCTGATCGGTCTCGTGGAACTCCTGGAGGCTGC